>NZ_JBFAIR010000004.1:322025-507021 GCF_040654815.1 Streptomyces sp. NPDC050619
CAGACCCACCGAGGAGCCGCCCCCGCCGGGCGAACCGCTGCCGGCCGACGAACCGCCCCCGGCCCACGACCCCCTCCCGGCCGGGGAACCGCTCCAGGCGGACGAACCGGACCCGGCCGGAGAACCACTCCCAACTGGCGAACCCCTGCCATCCAACCAACCAGACCCACCGAGGAGCCGCCCCCGCCGGGCGAACCGCTGCCGGCCGACGAACCGCCCCCGGCCCACGACCCCCTCCCGGCCGGGGAACCGCTCCCGGCGGGCGAGCCGACCCCGCCCAGAGGACCACTCCCAACTGGCGAACCGGCCCCGCCCGAAGAACCACTCCCAGCAAGCGAACCCCTGCCAGCCGACGAACCACCCCCATCCGAGGAGCCGCCCCCGACCAGCGGCCGCTCCGCGAGCTTCCGGGTGGATTTGGTGGTCCAGCGCAACGGCGACATCGGGTCCCCGCGGACATCGGGTTCGACCAGGGAGAGGAGCGCCTTCCGAAGGGCCGGGTTCAGGTCGACGACGCGTTTACGGCCGCCGCCGACCCTGCGGACCCGTCCCAACGGAGCTTCGCCAGAGTCGAGTTCCCGCACCCCGAGCGACACCGTGCCCTCCCGGACACCGGCGGCACGGGCGACCGCCCTGATCCCGCCGTGGCCGAATGACCGGGTCTCCGCCCCTATCAACAGACGACGCTGCCGCTCGTCGAGATGCGGCAGAATCGCCCCGAACTTCGCTGCCAGCACGGCCCGTTGCACTTCCAGCCCACCCATACCGGAGCAACGACCCACCAAGCGGGAAGCCACGAGTTAAAGATCTGCACGCCCTTAGGCCAGCTGCGCCCGGCCGGGCCGGCCTCAAGGAACAGCGGCGGCGATAACGACGCCGACCGGCAGAAATACGACGGCCGCGGCCATGAGCCAGCCGACCTTCCATGAGGTCTTGTCGCCGACCTTGACGCACAATATCGTCACTAGGACGACGTAGACGGTCAGCGGCAGGATGAGGATGCCCGCGCCCACGATTGACTCCTTACCAGTAGCGTGCCCGGAGCCGCCGAGAGAGCGGCCCAGGGCACTTTCGGTCTTACGCCCTGCGGCGTGATGTTGTCGAGGATTCCGGTGCTGTTGTCGTCACAGTGCACGACACCCGCCGGCCGGGTAGCAGGACCGTCACCGATCACTGGTACTGGCGGATCGACGATCCACGGGTTGCCTCCGCTACCGCGTCCGTCCGCGCTATTCGGCCGTGAAGTCCGCACCTGGATGAAAGGCCGGTACGCCGAAGGCCCACTCAACCAGTCAACAGTTGAGGGACGCATCAACGTCTCTCTCACCAGCCGGGGCGGTCGCATACTCTCATGACCCCCTCTTTCCATATCCCCTACGCAGTCCCGACCGTGCTGCTGGCGCTCGCGCTGTTCCTCAAACTCCCCACCTTCGTCCGTGCCTGGCGCGATCCTGAAGTGCGGGCAACCACCCTGCTGCTCTTCTGGGCCACGTCAGCCCTCGTCGTGATCATCCCGGTCAACATCGAGCGGCTCAACAAATTGACGGGCATCCCGAACATCGCGACCCCGTGGGCCTACTCCTTCTTGACCGCCTCCTGCGCCACCGGCCTGACCATGATCATGCGCTGGAGAGAGGAACCGTCCGAGCGGCGCCGCCGCAAGATCCGACGCATCTACTGGATCTACGTTGGCATCATCGCCGCTCTATGGGTGACGTTCTTCCTGGCCAGTGTGCCGGAGCCGCGCATCTACGACCTTGACACCTACTACGCCAACACGCCCTGGATGCGCGAAAACATCCTGCTCTACCTCGTCGCGCACCTGGGTTCATGCCTCACTGCGTCTTCCATTTTGTGGAAGTGGTTCCAGGAGGTAGAAAACCCTTGGTTGAAAACAGGCGTTGTCTTCCTCCAGGTCGGGTTTGCACTTGGCCTAGTTTTCGACGCAGCCAAACTGACTGCAGTCACAGCCCGCTGGTTCGGAATCAACTGGGACTGGCTCAGCACGAAAGCTGCACCGCCCTTCGCCCTGATGCAGGCAGTCCTCGCGGCTGTCCGCTTCATCATTCCTCAGACAGGTCCCGCTCTGAAGCGCTGGGGCCGAGACCAGAGCGAATATCTGCGGCTCTGGCCGTTGTGGCGAGCAGTGCGCGGGCTCATCCCAGCCGCCGCGCCCGCGCGCTTTGGCTTCTGGGTTCCTCTCGACCTGCGCGTGATGCAACGCCAACAGCGTATACATGACGCACTGCGCATCCTCGCCCCGTACTTCAACTCAGGCCTCTACCACAAGGCGTACGCAGAGGCGGTGACCACCCACAATGAGGCTAAGGCCCGCGTGATCGCAGGTGCCGCGGCCATCCTCGACGCGATCGCCTCCTACCGCAATAGCACGCCTACCCACACCAGCAAAGAGCCCCCGCAAATCGGCCCCGAAATCACCAACCACATTGCCGCTATTTCAGTCGCTCTCTACCGTCCTCGCTCACTCGACAGCCTCCGCCAGCGGGTGACCAACACAGAAAACCTGAACACACATGCCTGACAGCGTCACCATAGGCCGGCCCACCGCACTCGTCATCGGCGCCAGCGCTGCCGGACTCTTCGCGGCCGCAGCACTCAGCGAGTTCGCCAATGTCGTGATCATCGAACGCGACCACCTGCCCGACGGACCCGAACCTCGTCGCGGAGTCCCCCAGGCCCGGCACGCCCACTTAGTATGGAGCGGCGGCGTTCTCGCCTTCAACGCTCTGCTGCCTGGCCTCACCGATGACGTCGTCGCCCGCGGTGGGCGCATGGCCCACATCATGGCCGACATGGTCTCCCGCGCCCCCAACGAAGTGTGGTTCCGCCGCTTCCTTGCCACCCATCACCGCAACGTGGTCTGCTCCCGCGATCTGCTCGACGCCGTGATACGAGACCGCGTTCTTGACCACCCGCGAATCATTCTCCGTGAGAACACCACTGCACTGTCCCTCAAAGGCGACGCCGCCCGGGTCACAGGCCTCCGGGTCAGGAGTGGCGAAGAAGAACTCACCATCAGCGCCGACCTCGTCGTCGATGCCTCCGGCCGCGGCTCCCGCGCCGCTCAATGGCTCATCGACTTGGGCCTCGCCAAAGTCACCGAACGGGAAGTCAACGCAGGCATCACATACGCCACACGCCTCTATAAGGCCCCAGCCAGCGCCAGCAGCGACTTCCCACTCATCAACGTGCAGGCCAACCCCGCCAGTCCACCCAGCCAGGGCGGCATCATCCTGCCCATCGAGAATAACCAGTGGCTCGTCACTCTGGGCGGCACCCGCGGTGGCGAACCCACCGCCAACTCGGACGCCTTTGTGGCCTTCGCGCTAAACCTAGGGGACCCCATAATCGGCGAGCTTATCCAGAACGCCGAGCCCATCAGCGACATCGTCACCACCCACAGCACCGCCAACCACCGCCGCTATTACGAGAAAATGAAGCGCTGGCCCGATGGCTTCACTGTCCTCGGTGACGCCGTTGCCGCCTACAACCCCGTCTACGGACATGGCCTGACCGTCGCCGCCCAGGGCGCCGTTGCCATCCGGGATGTCTTGCGCTCCACTGACCTCACAGCCACCGGCACAGCACGCCGTCTCCAGCGCGCTGCCTCGCATCCCGTCGCTGCCGCGTGGGACTTGGCCATCGGGCAAGATGCCTTCTACCCCGGTGCCACCGACACCCCGCCCACCACGGTGGAGAAAGTCCTCGCACGGTTTGTCGATCGGGCTGTCGCCACCGGAGCCAGGAACCCGCGTGCCATGGGTGCCCTTCTGGACGTGATGAGCCTTGAGAAACCGGCAACCCGCCTCTTCTCGCCAGACATGCTCATCCCCATTCTCTTCGGCCCGAAAAAGCAGCACCTGCAGGGGCCGCCTCTGACCGAGGCAGAGCGGAAGGCCGCCGTTCGCTAACCGCCGTCAGACTTGCCGATCAAGGCCCCCGCACGCGACCAAAGCAGGCGGGACCCTCGGCTCGTCCCACCGGCGGGAATCTGATCAGACCCTTCCGATGTTCTCGAGCTCCGCCCCCCGAGGCGCGACGCATCGCGCACCTCTGGAACTGCGACGGTTCGAACCCGCATAGCGCTGGAGGTGCCGGAGAAGCCTGATTAGTTAGGCTTGCAAATACGCGTTTTCGGCAGATACACCGAAATGGTCACAACGAGCGTATCTCCGCGGGTCACAGTGGGTGTGTCACGACCAGCCCTTGATTGCGGCTCCTGCCAAGGACTCGAACCTGCGGCCAGTCGCCGACGATCTACCGATTCAGCGACAACCGTCTCGGTCATCAGCTGCCCGCCCCCCGCCAGGCGACTTCCCCCCGTTCCCATGCCCCGTGTCCCCCGCCCTGCCCCTCCGAGGCATCTCAGGGGGATAAGAAGTCAAGAGGGACCACGAGTCTTGATCGCTACTGATGCCACTGATTGGCTGGCCGACATGGATGATCTCGGACCCGTTGCGTGGCCGCCTGCACCGATCAAGACCGAGAGGCTCGTGCTGCGTGAGCCCGAGGCTCCGGACCGTTCGGCGTTCGTCGAGCTGCACGCCTCGCCGGAGGTGCACACCTACCTCGGCGGTCCCCGCCCGCGTGACGAGCTTGAGAGCGAGATGCCCGAGGTGCCCGGGCGGCGGCCCGGGAGTTTCGTCGTCGATCTCGACGGAGCGATGATCGGCCAGATCCTGCTCAGGAGAGCAACGGAGCACCATTGCCCCGCTGCCGTGGGGAAGGTCGATCTCGGCTACCTTTTCCTGCCGCGGGCGTGGGGATTCGGGTATGCCGCCGAGGCGTGCGCGGCGGCACTTGGCTGGCTCGAAGGCGTCCTTCCCGGTGAGCCGGTGGTGCTCGCCACGCAGACCGCCAACGTCCGCTCGATGCGCCTCGCGGCAAAGCTGGGGTTCACCGAAGTAGAGCGGTTCCGGGCCTGGGACGCCGATCAGTGGCTCGGCCTGCGGGCCCCGGTCACGCCCTCCGATTGAGTTCGCGCTCGACAGCGTGGATCTGTCGAAGTGCCGTTGTTCTCGTTGACGAAGCCGGGCGGGTTCGCGGGTCATGCAGGCGCTGGAAGGAGTGGCGCGAAGGCGCGTTGTTCGTCGAACGGCTGTCGGGTCTGGAGACAGTGGTGGAGCTGGCCGAGGAAGCGGTTGAGCAGGTGGCGCTGGGCGGCGTTGTGCCAGTCTCCGTGCTCGCGCCTGCGCCGGTAGTGGGCGTTGGCTCCGGGGGAGGCCTGGAGAGCTGAGAAGGACCACAGGAAGCCAGCATTTATGAGCCGGTTGTTCTTGACGAAGCGGCGGCCGACGAAGCGTTTCTTGCCGGAAGCACGGGTGATCGGGGCGGACCCCGCGTAGGACTTCAGCGCTCTGGCGTCGGAGAAGCGGTTGCGGTCGTCGCCGATCTCGGCGAGGACACGTGCCCCGAGCAGGGGCCCGAGGCCGGGGAAGCTGAGCAGGATCTCGCTGTCGGCGTGCTGGCGGAAGGCCTCGGCGACGGCTGCCGCGAGGTCGTCCGCGGCCTGGCAGGCGGCGTCCAGCTGTTTGAGGAGGGCCAGGAGCTGGTGGCCGAAGGCGTCCTCGACAGCTGGGAGCTGGCGGGCGTACTCGGAGCGGAAGATGCCTCGCAGACGCTCGGTTTCGCTGTCGAAGGAACGAGTGCGGCCGCTGCGCTTGAGAGCTGCTCGTAACTGGGCGAGGGTCAGTTTCGCGGCCCTGGTCGGGGTCGGGGCCAGGGTGAGGATGACGCGGGCGTCGGGGCGGGTCAGGCCGTCCTCCTTACCCTGGAAGGCATGCAGGGCGGCCGGGTAGTACTCGCGCAGTAGGGAACGGACCTGGTTGGCGACCTGCTGCCGGTGCCAGACGGCGTCCTGCTGAGCTCGGGCCAGGACGGTGATGGCCTGGGCGAGTTCGGAGTCGGCGGGCAGCGGCCGGTGGGCGTGCATGTCGGTGCGCAGGATGTTCGCCAGGACCAGGGCGTCGCCCGGGTCGGACTTCTTTCGGCTGACGCTGCGCCGGTCGCGATAGCGCGCGGCGGCGAGCGGGTTGATCGCGAAGACCTTGCGGCCGCCGGTGCGCAGGGCCGCCACCAGCAGGCCGTGGTTGGTTTCGATGGACACCGGTATCGGATTGTCCGGGCTGTCGCCGTGGCTGGCCAGGAGGTCCAGCAGCTTGCTGTAGCCGGCCGCGTCGTCACTGACGCGGGCTTTGGCGAGCAGGGTGCCGGTGTCGTCGACGAGAGCGATGTCGTGGTGGCGTTCGGCCCAGTCGATGCCGCCCGCAGAACACGGTCAAGCTGTCCTCCTAGATCAGTCCGTTTATGCAGGTCACGAGCACATGCGGGTCACGCGGCGCCCTAATCCAAGGACTCGTCGGTCCGCCATCTCAGTAGCCGTTCGCGACACCAGCGCACCCCAGGGGCCCCGGTCTGTATGCAGAGCTCGCGGGCTCGCGGATGGAACGAGGGGTCGGCCCTGGGGCGGGCTCGCGCCGTAACGGTCAGCGACCGGCCGGGCGTTGGATTACGAGGTCTCGCGGTGGTGCGAAGGCGCCGGGCCGCCGGTCTAACGGGAGGCCTCGCGGGCCAGGCTGACCACAGGCGTAACCCGGCGCCCACGTCACCGCCACGAGCAGGGAGGGACAGCGGCGCCGGTCTCAAAGCGGGTCTCAAGGACCGTGAGGGCCGAAGGCGTCCGCCGTCCCCGCGCAAGCAGCTCGCCAGTCCCTTGCGGGGGCCGGACCGAGCTGCCTACACCCTGGATTAGAGAGGGCCGGGGTGTGGGACGGAGCCCCGCGTAGTCCTGACCCGCAGCCCAATCGCCCGTCGCCAATGGGCGATGATTTTCTGCCACGTCGATCACTTGTCGTGATCTAAGGGTGACGTGTTGTCAGTGCCGGGTGTCAGCATGGCCTGTTGCGTGGGGATCGACGACTGAGGGGGAGGCGTCAGTGCCTTGGATTGACCCGTACGTGAAGGCTGACGGAACGTGGGTGCGCGGGCACTACCGCTGGGCGCCAGGTGCGCGGGGCCAGATGGCGATCTTAGCCGGGGTGGCCGTAGCGGTCGTAGTCCTGGGAGGGAGCGGCGGGTCTGCCGCTGGCGGGAGTGGAACGTCTCTCCGGCCGCGGCCCACGACGTCCTACCCGATCCAGTGGACTGGATTAGAGAAGCAGGCGGCCCGGCCGGCGCCGAAGCCCACGGTGTCGTATCCGGTCCGGTTTGAGGGAACGGAGCGGAAGCCGCGGCCGCTGCCGACGCCCACGGTCTCCTATCCGATCCCGTGGGATCGGGGTGACCGGTGACGCGGCGGCCAGCACGGCGCCGGAGTGGACGGCGGCGGACGAGGAAGTCCCAGCGCGGGGAACTCGGGGCCGTGCTGCTGGCATCCGCCGTGGCGATCTCGCTGTTCGTGGCCCTGGTGAACTGGCTGGTGGAGAACTGGTGGGTGCTGGTGCTGCTGGTCATCGTGGCGGCTGCTCTCGGCGGCGGGTGGCTGTATCAGCGCAGGCAGAGGGCCCGTTGGGAGCAGGTGCGGGCGGAGGGGCTGCGGTACACGCTGCCCCAGCTTGACGCGCTGCATCACCGGCAGTTCGAGTACGCGGTCCGGGACTTGATGCGCCGCGACGGTTGCAAGGACGCGGCCCAGGTCGGCGGCACCGGCGACAACGGCGCGGACGTGACGGCCACCGATCCCTTCGGGCGGCGCTGGGTGATCCAGTGCAAGCACCGTCGTGCGGGGCTGGCGGGCTCGGCAGTCGGCACCCCGGACCTGCATGTGCTGAGCGGCACGGGCCGTCAGCTGCACGGCGCGGACGTCGTCGTGCTGGTGACGAACGGCCGTTTCTCCTCCAAGTGCGCTCCGCTGGCCCCACGGCTGGGGCTGCACCTGGTGGACCGGCACCTGCTGAGCGAGTGGGCGCCAGGCTCACGTCCGCTGTGGGATCTGCTGAGGCAGCTCCCTCCGCCCCCGAAGGGGTCTGCTCTGTCGTGAGGATGGGCTGTCGCCAATTGGTGACTTGCTACGGGAGCCGAGCGGGCCGTTTCCGGCTCCATCCGTGCCGGGCGGTGGCGTGTGCATGGCTCGCCGCCGACGAGGCGGAGGTACGCGGCGCACTACAGCCAGGCCCCGGCCGGCGAACGCCTGGGCGGCCTCGGCGAGCCCGTACGGGGGCGAACAGCGCTACACCCCCTCTAGATCAAAGGAGTTGGCGCCCGTCGACTGTCAGTGGGCGCCTGTACCGTCGTACTCCGCCCGAATTGGGCCTACTCTCCGCTCCTGCTTGACTCACCCGAGGAAATCCCTGATGCCATACGTTCGTGGGCACTACCGCCGGGACGGTACCTATGTCCGGCCGCACCACCGCCGCTCCAGGCGGTCGACCCGTACCTCCTCCTCCACCCGCCCTGGCACCTACTCCCGTGTCGGCACGACCGTGCCCACTCGACCCGCTCCGGCAAGCGCGACGACACGCGTGCGGGGCCACTACCGCAACGGCTCCTATGTCCGGCCTCACTACCGCCGCATCAGCACTCCTGCTGCCGTGGCGGCGGCCGTGAGAGGTGGTGGCCTGTTAATCCTGCTCGTTGTGCTGGCGCTCCTGAGCGGCAGCGGGACGGGCTCCCAGGACGGATCGGCCAAGCAGCCGACGACGTCCGTAAGTTCTCCAGCCGGAACTTCATCTCGATAGGAGGCCAAAGCTCTTCCCTCCGACGGCGGCACTGCCATCGGGAAGCGGGGGCGTCGGACGAGCAGCCGGAAGCGATGGCTGGACACTGAGTGGAGCACCGTCGATCTGGTGGCCGACGCCCCGCTGCCGCCGGCTACGCAGCCGGCTCAACTCCTGGATGTGGTCGAGCGGGGCAGGAAGGAACGGGGCTTGACCCCTGAGCCTGGACACACGAGACACTAGATCTTGAGGATCTGAGAACGGACATCTCGTGGTCATGAAGCACTACCCGCCGGAATTCAAGGCGGACGCGGTCGCGCTGTACCAGTCCCGCCCGGGAGCGACGATCAGGTCGGTTGCCGCTGATCTGAGGGCCAACCCGGAGACTTTGCGGAACTGGGTGCGGGCTGCCGGGGCAAGTCGGCCCCGGGGCCGCCGGGCGGAGATATCTGCCGAGCCGGCCACGTCCCTGGAGGCGGAGAACACGGCCCTGCGCAAGAAGGTCCGCGAGCTGGAGGAGGAGCGCGAGATCCTGCGCAGGCTCGCGGCCGGCGTTCTGCCCGCGAGCGGGGCAAGTCCGACCCGACCGACGCCGAGGCACTCGCCGGAGTCGCTCTGCGAGATCCTCACCTACGCAGAGCGCCCCTGGAAGGGGCCGGCTGTGACGCCAAGCCACAGCGCCCCAGGATTGCGACTCGCACTCCGTGTGGGGCCCCGTCATGTGCCATTGAGCCGCAACCAGTGGCGGGCATCGCGAGCCACCGCGTAAATATCTGCCACCTCCGACGGGCCAAATTCCACGTCCGCCGAGTCAAGTTCGTTAATAAGTCGGGTCCCCTCCATGATCAAGACACCTTCGGATCGGTGCTCCCCCACCACGGCTGAAACACCAACGTAGGCGAGCGCGGGCCGGACCTCGACGTCGCGTCGCAACGAATGCGATAGCACCTCGGCCGCGCTCTCGGCTTCACTCCCGCTGCGCTGCAGCAACTCCGGATCAGATGGTGCACCGCTCTCCGTCACACCGGTGGACGTAACAGAGATCCGCTTCCGAGGCCGGTTCTTGGTGTTGATCGCCCAGATACCTCCAGGTCCAATGGCCAGATGGTCGATGTCCCCGCCCACGGGGCACGGAACGGAGTGCAACACTTTCCAGCCCCGCTCCTCCAAAAGGAGCAGAAGGTCGGCCATCCTCTCCTCGCCCTCGATGCCCTTGTGCCAAGACGAGTTCCCCAGTGCCCCACCGGTCTCGGCAATGGCCTGCCTGACCAGCGCTTCACCGGGCTCATTCCGTGCAAGGTCGTGCACTGCGGGTAAGCCATGGCCACGGGGATGTGACCGAGGGGTACTGATCCTCGGCGGGCGATTCGGCGGACGTGGGCTACTGGGGCTCCGGGTGCGGGGCCTTACGCGGTGGTGCACGTGCCGCTCCCCTCTGCGCTGGGCGGGCACGAGAAGCGACACGAGTACCGCTACGACAACCCAGGCACCAAACACCCATAGGAAAATCTCCATTGGCCCCTCCCCTATCCTTTCCGGGCTCCCACAGGCATGCCATGCACGCAGACGACTCAGGGCTCCCGATCTGCTTCGGGTGGCTCCCTCACCCTCATTCCCCTCCAGGTGCATGAAATGATCAACGGCTTGTCCTCTCCTCATATTCCGTGCCCCCGACCGAGTATTACTGACTTCGGCGTTATGGCGTCTGGGGCTTTGTCGGGTCTGGTGACAGGGTTCGTCGTGGCTGGTAGCCCGGAAGTATGCGGTATCCAGACGGGGGCGGGCTGACCGCCGATCAGCGCACGCGCCGCGAAGAGGTACGCCTGCGGGCCGCTGACCTCTTCGGGGAGGACGTGAAAGTACTGTGCATCGCCCGGGAGTTACGGGTGAGCGAGAAGTCGGTCTACCAGTGGCGCCGCGCCTGGGAGGCCGGCGGGCGGCAAGCGCTGTGCTCCAAGGGGCCCCCGGGCTACGACTGCCGGCTCGGCCCCCGCCTGCAGGCTGAACTCGCCGCCTGGCTGGAAGAAGGGCCGGCCTCGCACGGCTGGACGGACGACCAGGTGTGGACCGCCGCTCGGGTACGCACGCTGATCGGGCGGAAGTTCCACATCTCCTACAGCGTCTCCGGTGTCACCCGGCTGCTGCACCGGATGGGCTTCAGCGTGCAGATGCCCGCCCGGCCCGCCGCCGAACGTGACGAGGACGCCATCACCGCATGGCGGGAGGTGACCTGGCAGGAGGTAAAACCCTCCGGGCGGCGACCGGCGCGTTCGTCTGCTTCGAGGACGAAGCGGGCGTGACCGGCCGTCCGCCCAAGGGCCGCACCTGGGGCCGGCGCGGCATCACCCCGACGGTGCGCGTTTCCGGCCGTGGCCGTGGACGGCTGTCGGTGGCCGGGCTGCTGTGCTACCGGCCCGGCCTGCCCGCCCGCCTGTGCTACCGGCTGCGCCGGCATACCGGCCGCAAGGGCGGGCGTCGCTCGCTCGGCGAGAGGGACTACATCCGCCTGCTGGATGGCGCCCACCACCTGCTGAAGGCCCCGCTGATCGTGGTGTGGGACCGGCTGAGCACCCACATCTCCAAGGCGATGCAGACGCTCGTGGCCGAGCGGGACTGGCTGACGGTGGTCCTGCTGCCCGGGTATGCGCCCGACCTCAATCCAGTCGAGGGCATGTGGGCGCATATCAAAAGGAGCCTGGCCAACCTGGCCGCCCGCACCCTCGGCGAGCTGGAGACTCTGCTCCGCAGACGGCTCAAGACGCTGCAGTACCGGCACCGCGTCCTCGGCGGATTCCTCGCCGGGACGGGCCTCACTCTCGACAGACCGGACCGACCCTGAAAACGCCGAAGTCAGTAACCCACGGACAGCCGAAGCGTCGAGCTCCGGGCTACGCCCAGGTCACTCCTCACTGTCAGCCGTGGAATGTTGTGGTCTCCCTCAGCGTGGCACGCTCAGTGATGATGTGGTTTACCGGTGCGGCGTCGTCGGCGTATCCGAACGAGATCCCGACGAGCAGTTTTCCTGTGGTGACGCCGAGTTCGGCGCGTACCTCGTCGGCGTAGAAGCTCAGCAGTCCCTGCGGGCAGCTGGCCACGCCATACGCGGTCATCGCCAGAAGTAGCGTCTGCATGTAGGCGCCGACGTCGGCAGCCAGCCGCGCGTTGTCCTGTTCGGCGACGAAGAGGAACGCGACATGCGGTGCACCGTAGAACCCCAGGCTCTCGGCGTCATATGCCGCGCGCGCCGCATGGTCGTCAAAGCCGATGCCCAGTGTCCCGTAGAGCTGGCCGCCGAAGGCGACCCGCCGCTCCTGCTGCACCGGCGAGTAAAGGTCATCGCTGTACGGGAAGTCGACCGACACGCGCCGTGCGGCGTGGGCCTCCTGAAGGGACGCCGCCAGACGGTCGCGCGACGCGCCACTGACGACCTCCACCCGCCACGGCTGCGCGTTGGAGTTGGACGGCGCCGCTCCAGCCAGCGAGAACATCGTGTGCATCGTTTCTTTGGGCACGGGCTCGGGCCGGAAAGCCCGCGTCGCACGTCGGGCACGGATCAGCTTCTCCGCGTAGCTGCTCAGCTCGGTGTGGTCGGACCAACTCATGGGACTCCTCATCGATGTAAACGTGTCCGTTTACTTGAGGTGAGATAGTAGCCCCGCGCCCCGAGCAAAGTAAACGCGACCGTATGCTTCCTTCATGGGCACGATGGGTGACACGACGCGGCGAGGAGGGCGAGGCGCAAGGGAACGCATCCTGGCAGCCGCCGCCCGACTGTTCGCGGATCAAGGGATCGCTGGGACCGGCATGGAGCAGGTCGCAGAGGCGGCACCGGTGTCCAAGCGGACCCTCTACGCCCACTTCCGCTCCAGGGACGAACTGGCGATTGCCTACCTGCAGGCGCTGGCCTCGTCGGGGAACACCATGGAGGGTGTGCTGATCCGTGAGGACCTCAGCCCTCGCGAGCGGATTCTTCGCTTGTTCGATCAACCCACCCCGGACACGCCTTCGGTGCGAGGGTGCCCCTTCATCGACGCAGCGGCAGAGTTCCCCGATCCGAAGAATCCGATCCACGCCTACGCCCGCGAACAGAAGCTCCGGATGGTGCAGTTGGTCACCGATCTGGTGACGGAACTGGGCTGCAGTGAACCCGCCGCACTCGCCGAGCAACTGGTGACCCTCGCGGACGGAGCAGCCAGCCGTGCCATGGTGCTGAACCAGGCGGACTACGGCCAGCACGCGCGCGCGGCCGCGAAGACCCTGATGGAACAGGCACTCACGCCTCCCTCAAGACGCTGACTTGCCAACGAAGACGAACGCCGCCTGCGGCCAAAGCCAGGCCAGGTGCGTAGGGCTCCGTGGCGGCCGCTTCCTGCTCCGACTACGTCATTCGGGATCAACCACCGCGTCCGCCTCGGCCGCGACGACTACGTCCGCGTCGGTACTGTCGACTACTCAGACCCTAAACGCCGAAATCAGCAGACCGGTATGAGAACGTCGATGAAGGCCTGAAGAATTCACCGGCCCACCTAGGGTCGACCGGACACCCCTCCACCATCACCGTGGCACAAATCCGCAACTCAGCGACTTGTCCACGACCAGTCAAGTTTCGTGGCTCCTGGGGAACTCGAACCTGCGGCCAATCGCCAACGATCTATGGATCTGGCAGGACAACCGTCTCGATCACCAGCTGCCCGCCCCCGACCGGCGACTCCCCCCTTTCCCATGTTCCGGGTCCCCCGCCGGGGGCTCCAACCTGCGCAGTGCAAGCCAGCTCCCAGAAGCGCGATCACCACGGTCAACCGACACGCTTCTTCGGCAGAACCGCCGACATGTGACGGCGAGCGAATCTCCGCAGGTCACGGGGAGTGCGTCACGACCATCCCTTGATTGCGACTCTCGCCCAGGACTCGAACCTGCGGCCAGCGCGGCCGCGGGACCGCCATGGCGTCCGGCCAACCGGCCCTCGCGGGCGACTACAGGGCCGTTCACCCCATCCAGGCCCCCAGGGCGCGGCTACCCGAAACGCTCGGCCCACGCGGGCATACGCGCGGCCCTCCGAACTGACTCACCGTTCAGCTACATCCAGCCGCGATCCAGCCAGCGTGCGGAGAACGACGGATGACGACAGGTGACGAAGCGTCAGATCATCCAGCCAAAATCCAGCCACGGGTACGCGAACGGGGTCGACCCAGATTCGGATCGACCCCGTTTGACCTGGCAGTTTGCTAATTCACTGGATCCACGGTAATGCGTGGCCTATACATTGAACCGGAACTCCACCACATCCCCGTCCCGCATCACATAATCCTTGCCCTCCATACGCGCCTTGCCCTTGGCCCGCGCCTCCGCCACCGAACCGGTCTCGACCAGGTCGGCGAAGGAGATGACCTCGGCCTTGATGAAGCCCTTCTGGAAGTCGGTGTGGATGACGCCTGCGGCCTCGGGGGCGGTGGCGCCCTTCTTGATGGTCCAGGCGCGGGATTCCTTGGGGCCGGCCGTGAGGTAGGTCTGGAGGCCGAGGGTGTCGAAGCCGACGTGGGCGAGGGTGGCGAGGCCGGGCTCTTCGACGCCGACGGACTGGAGGAGTTCCAGGGCCTCCTCCTCGTCGAGCTCGGCGAGGTCGGCCTCCAGCTTGGCGTTGAGGAAGATCGCCTCGGCGGGGGCGACCAGAGCGCGCTGCTCGGTCTTGAAGTCCTCGTCGATCAGCTCGTCCTCGTCGACGTTGAAGACGTAGAGGAAGGGCTTCGTCGTCAGCAGGTGCAGGTCGTGCAACGGCTCCGCGCGCTCGCTGCCCTGCACGATCCCGTGCGAGAAGAGGGTGTCGCCCTTCTCCAGGATCTCCTGCGCCTCCTCCACGGCCTTCGCCTTCGGAGCGATGTCCTTCTTGATCCGCGACTCCTTCTGGAGGCGCGGCAGGACCTTCTCGATCGTCTGGAGGTCGGCGAGGATCAGCTCGGTGTTGATCGTCTCGATGTCGTCCTTCGGCGAGACCTTGCCGTCCACGTGCACGACGTTCTCGTCCTTGAAGGCGCGGATGACCTGACAGATCGCGTCCGACTCACGGATGTTCGCCAGGAACTTGTTGCCGAGGCCCTCGCCCTCCGAGGCCCCCTTCACGATGCCCGCGATGTCGACGAAGTCGACCGTGGCCGGGAGGATGCGCTGGGAACCGAAGATCTCGGCCAGCTTGGTGAGGCGCGCATCGGGGACGCCCACGACACCGACGTTCGGCTCGATCGTGGCGAACGGGTAGTTGGCCGCCAGCACGTCGTTCTTGGTCAGGGCGTTGAACAGGGTCGACTTGCCGACATTCGGCAGACCGACGATTCCGATCGTGAGCGACACGTTGCGACTTCCCGGAGTGAGAGGGCTGGCGTGAGAGAGGAGAGAAAGGGTGAGAGCTGGGGCGGCCCTGGGTCAGGCCTGGGGCCGATCCACCAGTCTACGGCGTGCCCGGCCCCGTCCCGGCGAGCTGTTCGAACGCTTGGCCAAGGTCTGCCCGACGGCGTGTCTGAGGGGCGATTCGACACATAAACCGACCTAAGTTGGTCCGGTGGAGCAATACAGGACGCGCCCCCCGCAGTACGGAACGCGACGCGATACGCCCCCGCCACCCCTGCCGCCGCAGGCGGCACGGGGCGCGAACGGCCGCCCGGCGCGGCCCGCGAAGCCCGGCGGAACCAGCCGGCCAGGACCGGCGCGCGTCCGGCCGCCGGTCCAGGCCGTACGACGGCTGCCCAACCCACGGCTGACCGGGCTCGGCAGCGGACTGTTCTGCGGGGCACTGATGTTCCTGCTCGGCTGCGTCGACGCCCTGCTGTTCGGGTCGTCGCTGACGGTCTACGGCGTGCTGTTCATCCCGGTGTGCGCGCTGACCGCCCGCTGGATCCGGCGAGGCGATCTGGTGACCGCCCCCGTCGTCGTGCCGATCGCCTTCGCCGTGGGGCTCTTCCCCGTGGCCGACAGCAGTGGCGGCCTCTTCGGCCGGCTGATGGGCATCTTCACCGCGCTCGCCACTCAGGCGGGGTGGCTGTACGGGGGGACTCTGGTCGCCGGATCCATCGCGACGGTACGGAAGATCCGCCTCATGAACCGCCGACCGAGCGGGAACCGCCAGTCCTAGTCCCCCTTCGTCGCCTGCATCGCCGCCCCCACGATCCCCGCGTTGTTCTGAAGCTGCGCCGGGACGATCTCCGCCTTGATGCCTTCGATGTAGTGCAGGAACTTCTCCGACTTGCGGCTGACGCCGCCGCCGATGATGAACAGCTCCGGCGAGAACAGCATCTCCACATGGGCGAGGTACTTCTGGACGCGGTGGGCCCAGTGCTCCCAGGTCAGGTCCTCGTCCTCCTTGGCCTTGCTGGAGGCCCGCTTCTCCGCGTCGTGGCCGTGCAGTTCCAGGTGGCCCAGCTCGGTGTTGGGGACCAAGACGCCGTCGACGAAGACCGCGCTGCCGATGCCCGTGCCGAAGGTGAGGAGGATCACCGTGCCCCGGCGGCCCTGGCCGGCGCCGAAGCTCATCTCGGCGACGCCCGCCGCGTCCGCGTCGTTGACCACCGTCACCGGGAGGCCGCCCAGGCGGTCGCCGAACAGCACGCGCGCGTCGGTGTCGATCCAGCTCTTGTCGACGTTCGCCGCCGTACGGATCGTGGCTCCGCCGGTGACCACGCCCGGGAAGGTGAGCCCGACCGGTCCGGTCCAGCCGAAGTGGTCGATGACTTGTCTCACGCCGTCCGCCACCCCGTCCGGTGTCGCCGGGTGCGGAGTCAGCACCTTGAAACGCTCTTCCGCCAAGTCGCCCCTGTCCAGGTCCACAGGGGCGCCCTTGATCCCGGATCCACCGATGTCCACGCCGAAGATCTGCATGGCCCTACGTTACGACGGTGGACTGACAGTCACTGCTGCGAGGTGCCCTCGGGGCCGGCTCCGGTGCGGTCCGCCACCAGCGCCGCCGCCTCCTCGCGCAGGTCGCGGCGCAGCTCCTTCGGGAGGGAGAAGGTGATGGACTCCTCGGCCGCCTTGACGATCTCGACGTCCTCGAAGCCGCGCTGCGCCAGCCACTCCAGAACCTGCTCGACCAGGAGCTCCGGTACCGAGGCGCCGGAGGTCACGCCGACCGTGGACACGCCCTCCAGCCAGGCCTCTTCGATCTCGTCGGCGAAGTCCACGAGGTAGGCCTCGCGCGAGCCGGCGAGCTTGGCGACCTCGACGAGCCGCTTGGAGTTGGAGGAGTTGCGGGAGCCGACGACGATCACCAGCTCGGCCTCGGCGCCCATCTGCTTCACCGCGAGCTGGCGGTTCTGCGTGGCGTAGCAGATGTCGTCGCTGGGCGGGGAGATGAGCTGCGGGAACTTCTCCTTGAGCGCGTCGACGGTCTCCATGGTCTCGTCGACGGAGAGGGTGGTCTGGGAGAGCCAGACGACCTTCGACTCGTCGCGGACCTCGACCTTGGCGACGTCCTCGGGGCCGTCGACGAGCTGGATGTGGTCGGGGGCCTCGCCGGAGGTGCCGATGACCTCCTCGTGGCCCTCGTGCCCGATCAGGAGGATGTCGTAGTCGTCATTGGCGAAGCGGACGGCCTCCTTGTGGACCTTGGTGACCAGCGGGCAGGTCGCGTCGATGGTGGCGAGCCGGCCCTGCTGGGCCTCGTCGTGGACGGTGGGTGCGACGCCGTGCGCGGAGAACATGACGATGTTGCCCGGGGGCACCTCTTCCGTCCGTTCGACGAAGACGGCGCCCTTCCTCTCCAGGGTCTGCACGACGTACTTGTTGTGGACGATCTCGTGCCGGACGTACACCGGAGCGCCGTACTGCTCCAGGGCTTTCTCGACGGCGATCACGGCGCGGTCCACTCCCGCGCAGTAGCCACGGGGGGCGGCGAGCAGGACACGGCGGCCAGGCGAAGCAGTCATGGGAACCATCGTAAGGGTGCCGGGGTTGTCATACCCGGCCGTTACCCTCGCGGCATGGCTGTCAACACGTCCCCCGAAGCGCCGCTGCCCGTCGGTGAGATCTCCCGGCTCATCGGGGGCTGGATCGACCGGCTCGGGGCCGTGTGGGTCGAGGGGCAGATCACCCAGTTGTCGCGGCGGCCCGGTGCGGGGGTCGTGTTTCTGACGTTGCGTGATCCGTCGTACGACATCTCCGTGAGCGTCACCTGTTATCGGCAGGTGTTCGACGCCGTCGCCGATGTCGTGAGCGAGGGCGCGCGGGTCGTCGTACTGGCGAAGCCCGAGTGGTACGCGCCGCGGGGGCAACTGTCGCTGCGGGCCGCCGAGATAAGGCCCGTGGGGGTCGGGGAGCTGCTCGCGCGGCTCGAGCAGCTGAAGAAGTCCCTTGCCGCCGAAGGGCTGTTCGCGGCGGAGCGGAAGAAGCCGCTGCCCTTCCTGCCCCAGCTCGTCGGGCTCGTCTGCGGGCGGGCCTCCGCCGCCGAGCGGGACGTCCTCGAGAACGCCCGGCACCGCTGGCCGGCCGTCCGCTTCGAGGTGCGCAACGTCGCCGTGCAGGGTGTGCACGCCGTGCCGCAGGTCGTGCAGGCCGTCAAGGAGCTCGACGCGATCGACGACGTGGACGTGATCATCGTGGCCCGTGGAGGCGGGAGCGTGGAGGATCTGCTGCCGTTCTCCGACGAGCAGCTCATCAGGACTGTCGCGCAGTGCCGTACACCCGTCGTGTCCGCCATCGGGCACGAGCCCGACAATCCACTCCTCGATCACGTCGCCGACCTGCGGGCCTCCACCCCCACCGACGCCGCCAAGAAGGTCGTACCGGACGTCGGCGAGGAGTACGAGCGCGTGCGGTTGCTGCAGAATCGGGCGCGCCGGTGTGTCGAGGCGTTCATCGAACGGGAGGAGCGCGGGCTCGCCCATGCGCTCGCCCGGCCGTCGATAGAGGATCCGCACCGGATGATCGACGAGCGCGCCGACCAGGTCGGCTCCCTGCTCGACCGCGGGCGCCGCACCCTGGGGCACCTCCTCGACCGCGCCGACTCGGAACTGACGCACACGCACGCGCGCGTGGTGGGCCTTTCCCCGGCGGCGACCCTGAAGCGGGGGTACGCCGTGTTGCAGAAGACCGACGGGCATGTGGTCCGCGACCCCGGCGAGGTCACGGGCGACGAGGTCCTGCGCGCGCGGGTGGCCGAGGGTGAGTTCGTGGTTCGAGTCGATGCATAAGGTGGGCGAATGACCAGCAAGGCGGATGAGGCGCTCGGGTACGAGCAGGCGCGGGACGAGCTGATCGAGGTCGTACGACGGCTGGAGGCGGGCGGTACGACCTTGGAGGAGTCCCTCGCCCTCTGGGAGCGCGGCGAGGAGCTCGCGAAGGTGTGTCGGCGCTGGCTGGAGGGGGCGCGGGCGCGGCTGGACGCGGCGCTGGCGCAGGAGGACGAGGCGGACGCGGAGACAAAGGGCCGGGAGGCCGCCGCGGACGGCGAGTAGCGCGGGGAACGGCTCAGCTGTGAAGCGGATCACGACGCCCTGATTTTCGTTGAAGATTGAACTTCCTTCGCGTACGGTCGATGACATCAGCCGGTCCGATTCCCCCGGACTCGACGCACATCCCCGAGAAGGTTCACGTATGTCACTCGTTCTTGACCCCGCCGCCCAGGACCTGCTGTTCCGCGAGGCCCGCACCGCGAACACCTTCACCGACGAGCCGGTGACCGACGAGCAGGTGCAGGCGATCTACGACCTGGTCAAGTACGGCCCGACCGCTTTCAACCAGTCCCCGCTGCGCATCACCCTGGTCCGCTCCGCCGAGGGCCGTGAGCGCCTGGTCCGGCACATGGCCGAGGGCAACCAGCCGAAGACCGCCACCGCCCCGCTGGTCGCGATCCTCGCCGCGGACAACGAGTTCCACGAGGAGCTGCCGGAGCTCTTCCCGCACTTCCCGCAGGCCAAGGACGTCTTCTTCGCCGAGCGCGCCGCCCGTGAGGGTGCCGCCTCGCTGAACGCCGCCCTTCAGGCCGCGTACTTCATCATCGGCGTCCGCGCCGCGGGCCTCGCCGCCGGCCCGATGACCGGCGTGGACTTCGAGGGCGTCCGCAAGGAGTTCCTCGACGACGACCACACCCCGCTGATGGTCGTCAACATCGGCAAGCCGGGCGAGGACGCCTGGTTCCCGCGCTCCCCGCGCCTGGCCTACGACGAGGTCATCACCACGGTCTGAGCGGACAGCGGACAGTGGACGACAACAAGCAGAAAGAGGCCCCCGGCAGCACGGCCGGGGGCCTCCTGCGTGCGCCGGTCTCACGCCAGCTTCAACGCCCCGGCCATCTGAGTCAGCTGCTCGAACGAGCCCGTGCCCGCCACCACGGTCGTCGCGCCGTCGCCCTCGTGCACGAGGGCGTCGTAGCGACCGCCCGTGTACCGCGTCCAGGTCCGGCCGTCGATCTCCTGGGTGGTCTTCGTGGCCGTCCCGCCCTGGCTGGCCTCGTCGATGAACGTCGACGGCTTCTGAGTCGACTGCTCGATCTGCACGTACTCACCGTCGGGGGCGTGGAAGCCCAGGTGCCAGGCGTCGAAGTCGTCGCCCTGGAAGCGCACGGACGTCGCCTTCCAGCTGCCCGACAGCCCCTCGGGCGCGGCCACCGGGTAGGACGCCGCACGGCGCGCCGTGAGCAGTTCGACGCGGTAGTCGACCTTCTTGACGTCCGGAGGGGAGTCGTCGTGCGGGATGAAGAGGTAGATGACTCCCGCCATGATCCCGATCAGGCCCAGGGAAAGGATCATGTCCCGGACCGTCTTCTGCTTGCCGCTCGAACCTGCCACGCCTCCTATCGTCGCAGGTACCCGGTCCGCTCATCCGTGGGGCCCCCTGCTCATTTTGTCTGCCTGACGATAGAGTCGGGCCACACCCTCATCCGGCCGTCGTCGTATCAGAAAGGTGCGCACCGATGACCGAGCATCATCATCTGCCCTCCGAACTCGAAGTTCCCTCGGAGGCCCCCGACCGCAACCTCGCCCTGGAGCTCGTCCGGGTGACCGAAGCCGCGGCGATGGCCGCGGGCCGCTGGGTAGGACGCGGCGACAAGAACGGCGCCGACGGTGCCGCCGTACGCGCCATGCGGACCCTCGTCCACACCGTGTCGATGAACGGCGTCGTCGTCATCGGCGAGGGCGAGAAGGACGAAGCCCCGATGCTCTTCAACGGGGAGCGCGTCGGCGACGGGACCGGGCCGGAGTGCGACATCGCCGTCGACCCGATCGACGGCACCACGCTGACCGCCAAGGGCATGACGAACGCGATCGCGGTGCTGGCCGCCGCCGACCGCGGGTCGATGTTCGACCCGTCCGCCGTCTTCTACATGGACAAACTGGTCACCGGCCCCGATGCCGCCGACTTCGTCGACATCGACGCGCCCGTGTCCGTGAACATCCGCCGGGTCGCCAAGGCCAAGCGGTCCACGCCGGAGGACGTCACCGTCGTCATCCTGGATCGGCCGCGGCACGAAGGCATCATCCAGGAGATCCGGGAGACCGGCGCGCGCATCAAGCTGATCTCCGACGGCGATGTCGCGGGCTCGATCCTGGCCCTGCGCGAGAGCACCGGCGTGGACATGCTGCTCGGCATCGGCGGCACCCCGGAGGGCATCATCTCGGCCTGCGCCGTGAAGTGCCTGGGCGGAACCATCCAGGGCAAGCTGTGGCCGAAGGACGACGAGGAACGGCAGCGGGCGATCGACGCGGGCCATGATCTGGACCGGGTGCTGACCACCGACGACCTGGTCTCCGGCGAGAACGTGTTCTTTGTCGCGACCGGGATCACGGACGGGGAGCTGCTGCGGGGCGTGCGGTACCGGTCGGAGACCGCCACGACCGACTCGATCGTGATGCGGTCGAAGTCGGGGACGGTGCGTCGGATTGATTCCGAGCATCGGCTCAGCAAGCTGCGGGCGTACAGCGCGATTGACTTCGATCGGGCCAAGTAGGTTCGCCTGAGGGTGGGGAGTTCCCCGCGGCCTAGGTGGGTCACCGTGCCGCGTCGTCAAAGGGAGGGGCACCCCCGGTGCGGTGGGGGCGCCCCTTTTGACGTACGGAGGGCCTGGCTAGCCCGCTGCCGCTATGCGCCCCGACGCCCTTGCCGCTTTTTTCAGTTCCATGTCGCGGCGGCGGCGTCGGGCCAGGACCACGCGGCGCTCGGCGGCGGTGAGGCCGCCCCAGACGCCGTACGGCTCTGGTTGCAGGAGCGCGTGCTCTCGGCACTCGACCATGACCGGACAGCCGGCACAGACTCGCTTCGCGGCCTGCTCTCGGGAGAGCCGGGCGGCGGTGGGTTCCTTGGAGGGGGCGAAGAACAGGCCTGCCTCGTCGCGCCGGCACACAGCCTCGGTGTGCCATGGAGCGTCTTGGTCCCTGTCCCGCACTGGCTCCCGCTGGGCCGGAACGGCAGCTACCTGCAGGGACGAATGCGGCGGTTGCAGCACGGTCTACTCCTGACGACGGCTTCGCGAGCGAGAGACGATGCAGCAAGGCCTACCCGCTGTGCGTGCGCCTATGCACTGAGTTCCCAACCGCTGGATTCCGAGGGCTTCCGTGAGCCGATGGGCGCGAAGGCCGGACGGATCGATCGGCTTCGCACGCGGTCGAATTCACAACCGTCAACGATCCAGATGTTTGCGCAAAGTCTTGTCGACCTTGCGGTTCACGCGGTCGAGGATGTCGGCGACGAGCTTGCCGCGCTTGGGCCTGGCCTCGATGTTGCCGAGGACGGACCACCCCTCCACATAGACGACCGGCGCGTCGGCATCGGTCGAATCGACCGTGTCCACCTCGAAGTTGCCGAGTACGCCGCCGCCGGTGCCACGCAGCGACACGTTCTCCGGGACGCGGACCTCGACGTTGCCGAGGACCGAGACCGCCTTGATCACGACCTGCCGGTACTCGAAGATCGCCTCGCTGAGGTCGATCTCTACGGTGCCCAGGATCGAGTACGCGTGGATGCGGCGCCCGGCGCGCCAGCGGCCCTTGCGGACGGCGCTGCTCAGGACGGCCACCACATTGTCGTCCGGGTCCGCGGGTATCGCGTCCGTGGGGCGATTCGGGGCCGGGATGTAGGCGGGGGACGCGCGGCGCTCGTGGGCGGCGGGCAGGTCCTGGATGAAGACCTCCAGCTCGCCGAGCGTCTTGGCGCTCAGCACTCCCTCGACGCGCTCGGCGTGCTCGTCGGCGGTGAGCCGGCCCTCGGCGAGGGCCTCGCGCAGCATGTCGGCGATGCGGTCGCGCTCGGCGTCCGATGCGCGCATTCCGGAGGGGGACTGCACCTGCGGTTCGGTGTGCTTGTGAAGGTCCACGGCAGCAGCGTACCCAAACGCGATAGATCGCGACTAGGGGCTGTGGACAACTTTGACCCGCCAACTGAGCCTTACCTCACAAGCCCACCGTCCCGGGCAGGTTCTACGCTGGTGAGCGCTGCCAATGGAGGCCGCCGTCGCGTCTGTCGAGTGAGGAATGGGCACCGATGCCTGAGTTCGAGTACACCGATCTGCTCCCCATGGGAGAAGACACCACTCCGTATCGGCTGGTGACCGCCGAGGGTGTCTCCACCTTCGAGGCCGACGGGCGGACCTTCCTCAAGGTGGAGCCGGAGGCGCTGCGCAAGCTCGCCGAAGAGGCCATCCACGACATCCAGCACTATCTGCGCCCGGCCCACCTGGCCCAGCTGCGCCGGATCATCGACGACCCCGAGGCGTCGGGCAACGACAAGTTCGTGGCGCTGGACCTGCTGAAGAACGCGAACATCGCGGCCGCGGGCGTGCTCCCCATGTGCCAGGACACCGGTACGGCGATCGTCATGGGCAAGCGCGGACAGAACGTCCTCACCGAAGGTGAGGACGAGCAGGCCCTGTCCCACGGCATCTACGACGCGTACACGAGGCTCAATCTCCGGTACTCGCAGATGGCTCCGGTCACCATGTGGGAGGAGAAGAACACCGGCTCGAACCTGCCGGCGCAGATCGAGCTGTACGCGACGGACGGCGGCGCCTACAAGTTCCTGTTCATGGCGAAGGGCGGCGGCAGCGCCAACAAGTCCTTCCTCTACCAGGAGACGAAGGCCGTCCTGAACGAGGCCTCCATGATGAAGTTCCTGGAGGAGAAGATCCGTTCGCTGGGTACGGCGGCCTGTCCGCCGTACCACCTGGCGATCGTGGTGGGTGGTACGAGCGCCGAGTACGCGCTCAAGACCGCCAAGTACGCCTCCGCGCACTACCTGGACGAGATCCCCGCCGAGGGCTCGCCCCGCGGGCACGGCTTCCGGGACAAGGACCTCGAGGAGAAGGTCTTCGAGCTGACGCAGAAGATCGGCATCGGGGCGCAGTTCGGCGGCAAGTACTTCTGCCACGACGTGCGGGTGGTGCGGCTGCCGCGACACGGGGCGTCCTGCCCGGTGGCCATCGCGGTGTCCTGCTCCGCCGACCGTCAGGCTGTGGCGAAGATCACCGCCGAGGGCGTCTTCCTGGAGCAGTTGGAGACGGACCCGGCGCGGTTCCTGCCGGAGACGACCGACGATCACCTCGACGAGGCCGGGGACGTCGTGCAGATCGACCTGAACCAGCCGATGGACGACATCCTCGCCGAGCTGACCAAGTACCCGGTCAAGACCCGGCTTTCGCTGACCGGCCCGCTGGTCGTGGCCCGTGACATCGCGCACGCCAAGATCAAGGAGCGGCTGGACGCGGGCGAGGAGATGCCGCAATACCTGAAGGACCACCCGGTGTACTACGCGGGTCCGGCGAAGACGCCCGAGGGGTACGCGTCCGGGTCCTTCGGTCCGACGACGGCCGGTCGTATGGACTCCTACGTGGAGCAGTTCCAGGCGGCGGGGGGCTCCAAGGTGATGCTCGCCAAGGGCAACCGGTCGGCGCAGGTCACCAAGGCGTGCGACGCGCACGGCGGCTTCTACCTCGGTTCCATCGGCGGCCCCGCCGCTCGCCTCGCCCAGGACTGCATCAAGAAGGTCGAGGTCGTCGAGTACGAGGAGCTCGGCATGGAGGCCGTCTGGAAGATCGAGGTCGAGGACTTCCCGGCGTTCATCGTCGTCGACGACAAGGGCAACGACTTCTTCCAGGATCCCGCCCCGGCGCCGACGTTCACTTCGATCCCGGTGCGGGGGCCTGGGCTGGCGTAGTGCCTGTGGCGCGGCGGGGGATGATTTCGCCCCCGCCGCCCCTACCCGTCCCATCCCCAGGGGCTCCGCCCCTTCGACCCCGGCGGGGACTGCGTCCCCTGCACCCCTCACAGGCATCCACCCCTGCACCCCCGCCAGGCACTGGATCCCCCGCACCCCCTCGGAACTACGTCCCCTGCACCTCTCGCAGGCCTCCACCCGTGCACCCCCGGCAGGGGGCGGCATACCCCCCCGCAGCCCCTTGGAGCGCCGCGCCGCACCCGGCGGGGGACTCCGTCCCTAACACCCCGCCGAGCCTCCGCCCCCGCACCTCGCAGGCCTCCACCCCTGCACCCCCGCCAGGCGACTGCACCCCCGCTCCCCTCGCAGCGCCGCCCCGCACCCGGCGGGGACTCCGTCCCCCTCAATCCTCACAGGCCCCCCACTCCTAAAACCCCGCCGGGACTGCATCCCCTGCACCCCCTCGGGACTACGTCCCACACCCCGCCAAGCCTCCGCCCCCGCACCCCTCACAGGCATCCACCCCTGAAACCCCGCCGAAGACTGCACCCCCCGCACCCCCTCGGGACTACGTCCGTGCCGTGGCTGCGTCCCCCGCACCCCCTCGCAGACCTCCGCCCCTGAAACCCCGCCAGGGCTCCGCCCTCACACCCCGCCGAGCCTCCACCCCCACGCCCCTCACAGGCCTCCACCCCTGCACCCCCGCCAGGCACTGCATCCCCGCACCCCTCGAGCCTCCGCCCCCACACGCAGCCGGACCTCCCACCCCACACCCCTCACAAATCTCCACCCCTGCACCCCCGCCAAGCACTGCATCCCCCGCACCCCTCGAGCCTCCGCCCCCACACCCCGCCGGACCTCCGCCCCCGCCGGACCTCCACCCCCACCGCAGCTCCGCCCCCTCCAGCCCGAACAGCCTCCCCCTCGAACACCGGACGAACCGGACGAACCGAGTGGTGCCGTCGGACGAACACGTGCAACATTCCCGTACCGAGCGCAAACCTGAGCCCAAGCCCGGGTCTCGTGCAACCCTCCCCCGGACGGGCGGAATTCGGTGCGTTCGGGAACATGTGCGCCGGTCCCGGCGGTTTACCAGGCATGAGCGACTACCGCATCGAGCACGACTCCATGGGCGAGGTCCGCGTCCCCGCAGGCGCGAAATGGCGGGCCCAGACCCAGCGTGCCGTCGAGAACTTCCCCGTCTCCGGGCAGCGCATCGAGCGGGCGCACATCGAGGCGCTGGCGCGGATCAAGGGTGCCGCCGCCAAGGTGAACGCCGAGCTGGGGGTGCTCGACAAGGAGATCGCCGAGGCTATCGAGGACGCGGCGGGCGAGGTCGCCGAGGGGCGGTGGGACGAGCACTTTCCCATCGACGTTTTTCAGACCGGGTCCGGCACCTCGTCCAACATGAACACCAACGAGGTCATCGCCACCCTCGCGAGCGAGCGGCTGGGCCGGGCCGTCCATCCGAACGACCACGTCAACGCCTCCCAGTCGTCCAACGACGTCTTCCCCTCCTCGATCCACATCGCCGCCACCGCCGCCGTCACCCGTGACCTCGTCCCGGCCCTCGACCACCTCGCCGCCTCCCTCGCCCGCAAGGCCGAGGAGTTCGCCGACGTGGTGAAGTCGGGGCGTACCCATCTCATGGACGCCACGCCGGTGACCCTGGGGCAGGAGTTCGGCGGATACGCGGCACAGATCCGCTACGGCGTCGAGCGGCTCCAGGCCTCCCTCCCCCGGCTCGCCGAACTGCCCCTCGGCGGCACCGCCGTGGGCACCGGCATCAACACGCCCCCCGGCTTCTCCGCCGCCGTGATCGAGGAGGTCGCCCGCACCACCGGACTGCCGCTCACCGAGGCCCGCGACCACTTCGAGGCGCAGGGTGCCCGGGACGGGATCGTGGAGACCAGCGGGCAGCTGCGGACCATCGCCGTCGGACTGACGAAGATCGCCAACGATCTGCGGTGGATGGCCTCCGGACCGCGCACCGGGCTCGCCGAGATCTCCCTGCCCGACCTCCAGCCGGGATCCTCGATCATGCCCGGCAAGGTCAATCCGGTCATTCCGGAAGCCGTTCTGATGGTGTCCGCGCAGGTCGTCGGGAACGACGCCACGGTCGCCACCGCCGGAGCCGCCGGCAACTTCGAGCTCAATGTGATGCTCCCGGTCATCGCCAAGAACGTCCTGGAGTCGATCCGGCTGCTCGCCAACGTGTCCCGGCTGCTGGCTGACAAGACCGTCGACGGGATCGTCGCCCACCGGGAGCGGGCGCGCGAGTACGCCGAATCGTCACCTTCCGTCGTCACTCCGCTCAACAAGTACATCGGGTACGAAGAGGCCGCGAAGGTCGCCAAGAAGGCGCTGGCCGAGCGGAAGACGATCCGTCAGGTCGTCGTCGAAGGCGGCTACACCGAGCGCGGTGACCTCAGCGTCGAGCAGCTCGACGAGGCGCTGGATGTCCTGCGGATGACGCGTCCGTAACCACTCGCGTACCGATCATGCCCACGGCGTGAACCGTGACGCGCGCCGCAGCGTCGTATGCCTATGGCACCTAATATCTGTCCATGGCAGACGGTGGAGCGGTGAGAGCCGACAGGGAAGCGGGCGGGTCGGCGGTCTACTGGGCGCCCGGGAGTCAGATCCTGTGGCGTTACCGGGAGAACGGCGGCGCGCGCTTCCACATCGCGCGTCCCGTCACCGTCGTACGGGACGACAGCGAACTGCTCGCCGTATGGATGGCGCCCGGCACCGAATGTGTGAAGCCTGTGCTCGCCGACGGAACTTCTGTGCACGTCGAGCCGCTGGAGACCCGCTACACCAAGCCGCGGACCGTACAGCGCGACCGGTGGTTCGGGACGGGCGTGCTGAAGCTCGCGCGGCCCGCCGAGCCGTGGTCGGTATGGCTGTTCTGGGAGCCGGGCTGGCAGTTCAAGAACTGGTACGTGAATCTGGAAGAACCGCTGGTCCGTTGGGCCGGCGGGGTCGACTCGGAGGACCACTTCCTCGACATCACCGTGGACCCGGACCGCAGTTGGCGGTGGCGGGACGAGGACGAGTTCGCGCAGGCCCAGCGGGACGGGCTGATGGACGCCCAACTGGCCCAGAAGGTCCGCGAGGCCGGCCGGTCCGCCGTGGAGGTGATCCGCGCCTGGGGACCGCCGTTCTCGGACGGCTGGCAGCACTGGCGCCCCGATCCGTCCTGGTCCGTCCCGATCTTGCCCTCGGACTGGGCTCGTACGCCCGCGCACATGTCCTCATGAGACCCTTGATGCGCCCCCGGGCTGTAAACGTAGGATCGTCCTCCGCAAGGGCGCGAAGTGGCAACTACGGGAGCACGCGCTGGGCTTGACCAATCGTCACCGAGGGGCGGCAGGACGTGAGCGAGGGGTACGAGGGCAACACCGGAACGGACCGTGAACGGTGCGCCGGTGGCACAGGAACAGCCTCTGACCACGCGGGAAATCCGTTCCAGGGACATGTATTCCGGGTATCGGGTCTTCGGCGGGACGAACTGCACGCGCGGCGCGCAGCCCCGGACGACGGATGGATTCGACACGCGTGACGGAGCAGCCGACCTCCTTCGAACGCCCCCAGCCGGGCGTGGACCCCACGGATCCCCGCGGGGCGCCCCTGGCTACCTCGGCGACGCCCGTGCACCCGCACAGCGCCGATACGGCGTCACACTCCCCCAGCGCCGATACGCCGTCGCATGCGCCCGGCGCGGGCGCCTCAGTGGCTCAGGCGCGGGCCGGCGAGACACCGGCCGCCGGCCCCTGCACGACGACGCCCGGCACCGCGGCGCCAGGCACCACGACGCCCGGTCCGACCCCACTCGGCGGACCGAGCGGTCCCAGCGGTAAGGAAACGAAACCCGTCGGTACCGACCCCGAGCACTCCCAGCCCGCGGCCTCCGCGGAGCCCGACGCGCACCGTCCGCGGCCCGTGCCGGAGGGCATCCCGGCCCAGCCGGGCACCGAGCAGATCAGCTCCGCCGGCCAGGAACGCCGTACCGGACAAGGACTGCCGTCCGGCCGGCCCGCGCCGATGCGGCGGGACGGCGACCGGCTGCGCTTCGTGGGTGCCGCGACCCGGCGGATCGCCCGCGGCATCGACCTCGACGAGATCGTGATGGGGCTGTGCCGGGCCACCGTGCCGACCTTCTCGGACGCGATCCTCGTGTACCTGCGCGACCCGCTGCCGGTGGGCGACGAGCGGCCCACCGGGCCCCTGGTGCTGCGGCTGCGCCGGACCGACCGGATCCCGCAGGAGCGGGACCTGGAGGACGGGATCCTGCCGGTCCCCACGCTGCCGGAGCCTCCCGAGCTGGACACGATCGGCACCGAGCGGTGCGAAGTACGGCCCGGCAGCGCGCTCGCCGAGGTGCTGCGCGGGGTACGGCCGGTCTTCACGGACACGCCCGACGTCCGCGCCGCGCTGTCCGAGCTCCTGGGCGAGGGCGGCGAGTTCATCGTGCCCAGCGCCCAGCGCGCCATCCTGGCCCCGCTGCGCGGCCGGCGCCGGGTCATCGGGGCCGCGCTGTTCCTGCGCCGCCCGGACCGGCTCGCCTTCGAGCCCGACGACCTCCTCGTCGCCGCCCAGCTGGCCACGCACAGCGCGCTCGGCATCGACAAGGCGGTGCTGTACGGCCGTGAGGCGTACATCGCGGACGAGCTCCAGCGCACCATGCTGCCCGAGACCCTGCCCCGGCCGACGGGCGTACGGCTGGCGTCCCGCTATCTGCCCGCCGCCGAGACCGCGCGGGTCGGCGGCGACTGGTACGACGCCATCCCGCTGCCCGGCAGCCGGGTCGCGCTCGTCGTCGGCGACGTCATGGGCCACTCCATGACCTCCGCGGCGATCATGGGCCAGCTGCGGACGACGGCCCAGACGCTCGCCGGACTCGACCTGCCGCCGCAGGAGGTGCTGCACCACCTCGACGAACAGGCGCAGCGCCTGGGCACCGACCGCATGGCGACCTGCCTGTACGCCGTCTACGACCCGGTCTCGCACCGGATCACCATCGCCAACGCCGGCCATCCCCCGCCCGTCCTGCTGCACCTGGGCGGCCGGGCCGAGGTGCTGCGGGTGCCCCCGGGCGCGCCGATCGGTGTCGGCGGCGTCGACTTCGAGGCCGTCGAACTGGATGCCCCGGCCGGGGCGACCCTGCTCCTCTACACCGACGGGCTGGTCGAGTCGCGCCTCAGGGACGTATGGACCGGGATAGAGCAGCTGCGCGAGAAGCTCGCCGCGACCGCGCAGCTGACCGGGCCGGACCATCCGCCGCCCCTCGAAGCGCTGTGCGACGAGGTCCTCGACATGCTCGGCCCGGGCGACCGGGACGACGACATCGCGCTGCTCGCCGCCCGTTTCGACGGGATCGCGCCGAGCGACGTCGCCTACTGGTTCCTGGAGCCGGAGGAGATGGCCCCTGGGCGGGCCCGGCGGCTGGCCCGGCGGGCGCTGGCCCGCTGGGACATGGAGGAGCTCAGCGACTCGGTGGAGCTGCTCGTCAGCGAGGTCGTGACGAACGCCGTGCGCTACGCGTCCCGGCCGATCACGCTCCGGCTGCTACGGACGGACGTCCTGCGGTGTGAGGTGGGCGACGACGTGCCGCAGTTGCCGCGGCTGCGGCAGGCGCGGGCCACCGACGAGGGCGGGCGCGGGCTGTACCTGGTGAACAAGCTCGCCAAGCGGTGGGGCGCGACCCGGCTGAGCACCGGCAAGGTGGTCTGGTTCGAGCTCAACCGAGGGTGAGCGAAACCGACCTGACATGCGGGAAAGGGCGCCCGACCGACGTCGGGCGCCCTTCCTGTATGTGCCGCTACTGCTCGGCCATGTGCCGCTACTGATCGTCCCCCGGGTTGAACGGGTTCTCCGGGGTCGTGCCCGTTGCCGGAGGACTCGTCGTCGGTGTCGTCGTCGGTGTGGTCGGCGGCGTTGTCGTCGGGGTCTCGCTGGGCGGCTCGGACGTCGGGGGCTTCGTGGTCGTCGGCGCCTGAGACGTCGGGGGCTGGGTGGTCGGCTCCTGCGTCGGCGTCCAGGTCGGCGTCTGGCTGGGCGTCGCCTTCCTGGTCGGCTTGACCGCCGCTCCCTGGTCGGTGTCCAGGTCGAACTTGGCGTCCTTTTCGGTCACTCCGAACATGTACGCCGCCCAGATCTCCGCCGGGAAACCGCCACCGTTGACCCGGGGGAAGCCGCCCGCCTTGTACATCGGGACCTGGGCGCGGGTCTTGACGTCCTCGCCGAACAGGCCGACCGAGGTGACCAGGTCCGGGGTGAAGCCGGTGAACCAGGCCGACTTGTTGTCGTCGGACGTACCCGTCTTGCCGGCGACCTTCTGGCCGTCGTGCTCGGGGTTCTCCTGGACGGCCTGCTTGGCCGTACCGTCGTCGACCACGCCCGTCAGGACCGACGTGACCGAGTCGGCGGCCTCGCGGCTGATGACCTGCTGGCCGATCGGGTTGGGCATCTCCACCGAGGTGGTGGCGTGTTCGGCCGACTTGACGATGGTCGGTGTGACCTTCTTGCCGTGGTTGTCGAGGGTGGCGTAGACACCGGCCATCTGGAGCGGGCTCGCGCCCATCGTGCCCAGGGTCTGCGCGGGCACCGCCCTGAGGTCGCCGGTGTCCATGCCGAGCTTGGCCGCCACCTGGAGCACGTTGTCCATGCCGACGTCGACACCCAGCTGCGCGAACACGGAGTTGATGGACTTGTTCATCGCCGTCTGGACGGTGACGTCGCCGTAGTTCTGGTCGTCCTCGTTCTCCGGCGCGAAGCCGATGGCGCTGCCCTTGACGGGGCGCTTGCTGGTGCCGTCGTAGATCGTGTTCGCGGTGATCGGCTTGTCGTCCTGCGTCTTGGCGTTCTCGTCGAACGCGGCGGCGAGGATCACCGGCTTGAACGTCGACGCGGGCTGGTAGTCCGCTCGGGTCGCGTTGCTCTGGTAGTGCTTGAAGTAGTCCACCCCGCCGTACAGGGCGACGATCTTGCCCGTCTTCGGGTCGACGGAGACCGCGCCGGCCTGGACGTCCGCGTCGACCGGCCGCTTCTTCGGGTCCAGCTTGCTGGTCAGCTGCGCCTTGGCGGCCTTTTCCAGCTGGGCCTGCTTCTTCTTGTCGATGTTCAGGGTGATGGTCCAGCCCTTGTCGATGACCTGGGCCTCCGCCTGGGAGCGCGAGATGCCCTGCTGCTTCATCAGCTGGTTCTCGAGCTGCGTGTTGGCGAGGTCGACCAGATAGCCCTTCTGGCCCTCCAGACCGGAGGCGGCCTTCGGCTCCTTGGGCACCGGGAACTTCATGGAGTCCCGCTCGGTCTTGTCCAGCCAGCCCTCGCCGACCATGTTGTCCAGGACGTAGTTCCAGCGGGCCTTCACCATCTCCTTACCGGTGTCGGTCGCCACCGCCCAGTCGTACTGGCTCGGGGCCTGGAGGAGAGCGGCGAGGTAGGCGCCCTGCGCGACCGTGAGCTTCTGGGCGTCGACGCGGTAGTAGGCCTGGGCGGCGGCCTGGATGCCGTAGGCGTTGCGGCCGTAATAGCTGGTGTTGATGTAGCCCGCCAGGATCTGGTCCTTGCTCATCTGGCGGTCCACCTTCAGGGAGATGATCATCTCCTTGAGCTTGCGCGAGACCGTCTGTTCCTGGCTGAGGTAGTAGTTCTTGACGTACTGCTGGGTGATCGTCGAACCACCCTGCGCGCCCTTGCCGCTGAGCGTGTTGAACAGGCCGCGGGCCGTGCCCTTGAGGTCGATGCCCGAGTCGCTGTAGAAGGTCTTGTTCTCGGCCGCGACGAAGGTGTACTGGACGCCCTTGGGCACCTTGGACAGGTCCACGATCTCGCGGTTGACCGTGCCCTTGCGCGCCAGGACCGTGCCGTCGCTGTACTTGTAGACGTTGCTCTGCAACTGCGCGGCCTGCGCCGCCGCGTTGCCCTTGGGAACGCTCACCATCATGTACAGCGCGACGAACGCGCCGATCCCGAGCAGGCAGAGGCCGAAGAAGGTGCCGAGCATCTTCTTCCAGGTGAACAGCCGGCGTATGCGGCCCTTGCCGGCCTTCCCGTTCTTCCCCGGCTTCCCGGACTTGCCCTTGGCCGCCCTGCGAGCCGCGGCCCGGCCGCCGGCAGCTGGGCCCGCATCCGTGCCCACGCCTGCCGACGGGCTCGCGGACGAGCGTGTGGGCGCCGCGCGGTGGCCGCCGCGCTGCCGCGCTCGTCTCTCTTCCGCTCGTCCCATGAGTCCGTTCGCTCCGCTTCGTTCTCGGCTGTCCCACAGGTTCGTGGCCCAGGTCAGCTCAGAAAGTTAACACCGCTTGATGTGACAAAGGACGTTCGATCCAGTCTTTTACGGACGTGACAATCGGCACCCGTATCCATGGAACCTGACCGCCGAGAGGGGCTCAGGGTTGCCATGGCGGGGTAAAGTGATATCACTTAGATAGATCTAAGCTAGGCTGACTGGACGTAAGCAGAGCCGCGCAGTACGAGAACGGGGGACCCACCCATGTCCACGAACGACTCGAACGACTCCACACCCACCGCCGACGTACCCGAGATGCCCGCCCCACGCGTACGGGAGTTCACCGCGCACAGCATCGGCGGCGGGCTCGCGCTGCTGCTGGGCCTGGTCGGACTGCTGCTGGGCGTCGGGATGGTGGTGAGCGCCACAGCGGTCGCCACGACCGGCGCCAAGGCCGCCCTGATCGTCGTCGGCATCCTGGTCGCCCTCGCCGCGTTCATCGCCATGTGCGGCCTGAACACGGTGGCGCCGGGCGAGGCCCGGGTCGTCCAGCTCTTCGGGCGATACCGGGGGACGATCCGGCAGGACGGGCTGCGCTGGGTGAATCCCCTCACCTCCCGCACGAAGATCTCCACCCGCGTCCGCAACCACGAGACCGCCGTCCTGAAGGTCAACGACGCCTACGGCAACCCGATCGAGCTCGCCGCGGTCGTCGTATGGCGGGTCGAGGACACCGCCCGGGCCACCTTCGAGGTGGACGACTTCCTGGAGTTCGTCTCCACGCAGACCGAGGCCGCGGTGCGGCACATCGCCATCGAGTACCCGTACGACGCCCACGACGAGGGCGGGCTCTCGCTGCGCGGCAACGCCGAGGAGATCACCGAGAAGCTCGGGGTCGAGCTGCACGCGCGCGTGGAGGCGGCCGGCGTGCACATCATCGAGTCACGCTTCACGCACCTCGCGTACGCCCCCGAGATCGCCTCGGCGATGCTCCAGCGGCAGCAGGCCGGGGCGGTCGTCGCGGCGCGGCGGCAGATCGTCGACGGGGCGGTAGGAATGGTCGAGGCGGCGCTCGCGCGGATCAACGAGAGGGACATCGTGGAGCTGGACTCCGAGCGGAAGGCGGCAATGGTCTCCAACCTGATGGTGGTGCTGTGCGGCGACCGGGCACCGCAGCCGGTCCTCAACACCGGGACGCTCTACCAGTGACGGATTCCTCCGAGGGGCAGGCCCCTCAGCGTCGGCCGCAGCAGCGCAAGCAGGTGCTGCTGCGGCTGGACCCCGCGGTGTACGAGGCGTTGGCCCGGTGGGCCGGGGACGAGCTGCGCTCGGCGAACGCGCAGATCGAGTTCCTGCTGCGGAAGGCTCTGGCGGATGCCGGCCGCCTGCCGGGCGAGGCCGGGCCGCTTCCCCGGCGCGGTCGTCCGCCTGGAGGCTCCGGGCCTGTAGCAGAACCGTGACAACAGGCCCCTACCTGCGGTCCCGTACGCCCCGCCACGGTCTACACACTCGACGTATACATGCGGCGTATACACCCCATGTACAGTCCTTTCCATGTCCATCGGTCACACCCTCCTAGGGCTCCTGGAGTCCGGCCCCCGTCACGGTTACGACCTGAAGCGGGCCTTCGACGAAAAGTTCGGTCACGACCGGCCGCTGCACTACGGCCAGGTCTACTCGACGATGTCCCGGCTGCTGAAGCACGGGCTCGTCGAGGTCGACGGCATGGAATCCGGCGGCGGGCCGGAGCGGAAGCGGTACGCGATCACCGAGGCCGGGGTCACCGACGTACAGCGGTGGCTCGCGACGCCGGAGAAGCCCGAGCCCTACCTCCAGTCCACGCTGTACACCAAGGTCGTCCTCGCGCTGCTCACCCGGCGCGACGCGGGCGACATCCTCGACACCCAGCGCGCCGAGCACCTGCGGATGATGCGGATCCTCACCGACCGCAAACGCAAGGGCGACCTGGCCGACCAGCTCATCTGCGATCACGCGCTGTTCCATCTGGAGGCCGATCTGCGCTGGCTGGAACTGACGGCCGCACGGCTGGAGAAGCTCGCCGAGGTGGTGACCAAGTGACTCCTCCCCCTGGTTCCCTGCTCGCGGCCGAGGAGCTGCGCAAGGCCTACGGCCCGACCCTCGCGCTCGACGGCGCCGAGTTCTCCATCCACCCCGGTGAGATCGTCGCCGTGATGGGCCCGTCCGGGTCCGGCAAGTCGACGCTGCTGCACTGTCTCGCCGGGATCGTGCCGCCCGACTCCGGGTCGATCACGTACAACGGGCGCGAGATGGCGACCATGAGCGACGCCCAGCGCAGCGCGCTCCGGCGCAGCGAGTTCGGGTTCGTCTTCCAGTTCGGGCAGTTGGTGCCCGAGTTGACCTGCGTCGAGAACGTCGCCCTGCCGCTGCGGCTGAACGGCACCTCCCGCAAGGAGGCAGAGCGGACCGCGCTGTCCTGGATGGAGCGGCTGGAGGTCGACGACGTGCGCAAGAAGCGGCCCGGAGAGGTGTCCGGCGGTCAGGGGCAGCGGGTCGCCGTCGCCCGGGCGCTGGTCACCAGTCCGCGCGTGCTGTTCGCCGACGAGCCGACCGGCGCGCTCGACTCGCTCAACGGCGAGCGCGTGATGGAGCTGCTCACGGACGCCGCCCGGTCCACCAACGCCGCCGTGGTGCTGGTCACGCACGAGGCACGGGTGGCCGCGTACTCCGACCGCGAGATCGTCGTACGGGACGGCAAGTCCCGGGACATGGAGCGGGTCGTATGAGTGTGCGGCACTGGTCGAGGGACCTCGCCATGGGGATCCGCTTCGCGTTCGCCGGCGGGCGCGAGGGGTGGGTGCGGGCCCTGCTGACGGCCGTCGGCGTCGGGCTCGGGGTGGCGTTACTGCTGCTGACGACCGCGGTGCCGAGCGCACTGGCGGCCCGGAGCGACCGGGAGAACGCCCGCAGCGACCTCAACTACGGCGACACCGACACCAAGGTGTCCAAGTCGGACCACTCGCTCCTGATCGCGACCGCCAGTACGACCTTCCGCGAGAAGAACATCCGGGGGCGGGAGCTGGAGCGGGAGGGGCCGCGGGCACCGCTGCCGCGGGGGCTGGAGAAGTTCCCGGCGCCGGGCGAGATGGTGGTCTCCCCACCGCTGAAGGACCTGCTGGAGTCCGATTCCGGGAAGCTGCTGCGGGAGCGGCTGCCGCAGCGGATCGTCGGCACGATCGGTGAGAGCGGGCTGATCGGCTCGGCCGAACTCGCCTTCTACCGGGGTGGCCAGGGCCTCGCCGAGGGTCTCGACGGAGGCGGGGTGGCCCGGATCGATCATTTCGGGAATTCCGGGGCGACGTCCGGGGAGTCGGCGATGGACCCCGTCCTGCTCCTGCTGATCCTCGTCGTCTTCGTCGTCCTGCTGATGCCGGTCGCCGTCTTCATCGCCGCGGCCGTACGGTTCGGCGGCGAGCGGCGCGACCGGCGGCTCGCGGCGCTCAGGCTGGTCGGCTCCGACAGCCGGGCCACCCGGCGGATCGCCGCCGGCGAGGCGCTCGCGGGGTCGGTGCTCGGGCTGGTCCTCGGGGCGGGCTTCTTCCTGATCGGCCGCCAAGTGGCGGGCTCGGTCGAGGCCTTCGACATCAGCGTGTTCCCGAGCTACCTCAACCCCTCCCCCGCGCTGGCCTTGCTGGTCGCCCTCGCCGTGCCGACGGCCGCCGTACTGGTCACCCTGTTCACGCTGCGCCGCGTGGTGATCGAGCCGCTCGGCGTGGTGCGCACGGCGAAGCCCGCGCGGCGCCGGCTGTGGTGGCGGCTGCTGCTGCCGCTGGCCGGCCTCGCGATGCTCTACCCGATGGTCGGGCAGGGGCGTGACGAAGGCGACTTCAACCAGTACCTCGTCACCGGCGGCGTCGTCCTGCTGCTCATCGGTGTGACGGCGCTGCTGCCGTGGATCGTCGAGACGGTCGTCGGCCGGCTCGACGGAGGCGGCGTGGCCTGGCAACTGGCCGTACGCAGGCTCCAGTTGAGCAGCGGTACGGCGGCCCGCATGGTCAACGGCATCGCGGTCGCGGTGGCCGGGGCGATCGCGCTCCAGATGCTGTTCGCCGGAGTGGAGGGCGACTACACGGAGAACACCGGCTACGACTTCTCGCGCGCCCAGATGCAGGTGACGGTGCCGAAGGAGGTGCCGCTCGCCGGTGCCGCCGACAAGCTCGAGCGGACCGAGGGGGTGCGCCAGGTCTACGCCTACTCCGAGGGCTACCTCGGCGAGCGGCGCGCGGATCCGCTGCTCGGCGCCCAGGTGACCGTCGGGAACTGCGCCTCGCTGCGTGAGGTGGCCGACCTGCCCTCGTGCCGCGACGGCGACGTGTTCGCCGTGCGGGGCACCGAGTACGACACCGACACCCCGAAGCTGGCGAAGGCCGGCCGCACGCTGTATCTCGACCCGTCCTACGAAGACGGCCCGAAGACCACAGGGGGCGCGTGGGTGCTGCCGGCGGACCTGAAGCAGGCGCGGGCCCGCCAGGACCCGACCGGCATGGAAAGGGGCGGCTTCCTGATCACCCCGAAGGCGCTGCCCGCCGCGGTCGCGCCGGCGCTGAGCGGACAGGTCTACCTGAAGCTCGACGAGTCCGTGCCGGACGTGCGCGAGCTGGTACGGAACACGGCGGCGACCATCGACCCCAGGGCCGAACCCATGGTCTGGCAGTCGGTCGAGCGGGCGGGCAAGTACACCGCCATCCGCACCGGACTGTTCGTGGGCGCCACGTGTGTGCTGGCGCTGATCGGGGCGAGCCTGCTGGTGTCGCAACTGGAGCAACTGCGCGAGCGCAAGAGGCTGTTGTCGGCCCTGGTCGCCTTCGGCACCCGACGGCGCACGCTGAGCCTGTCGGTGCTGTGGCAGACGGCGATCCCGATCGCCCTGGGTCTGCTGCTGGCCTCGGCGGTGGGGCTGACGCTGGGCGCGGTCCTGCTGCGGATGACGAGCACCGCGGTGCGGGTGGACTGGGCCGGCGTGCTGTCGATGACCGGCGTCGGCGCCGCGGTCGTCCTCGTCGTGACGCTGCTCAGCCTGCCACCGCTGCTGCGGCTGATGCGCCCGGACGGGTTGCGGACGGAGTAGCCACGCGGTGTCGGTGCTGGTGGTGGGCATAGGCCGGGGGTCCAGGGGGCGGAGCCCCCTGGTGCGCGAGCTAGGACGCCGGGGGCCTGTCCCCCGGCGCCGCCTCCATCGCCGTAGCGCCCCTCGGCCTCGGCGACTGCTTCAGAGCCGTTTCCTGGGCCGTTCCCGGGGCCGTCCCCTGGGAGTACGACCGCAGGTAACCCACCACCGTGTTGGTCACCGCCACCAACGGCACCGCCACCACCGCACCGCCGATCCCGGCGACCATGCCGCCCGCGGCGACCGAGAGCACCACCGCCAGCGGATGCACCCGGACCGCGCGGCCCAGGATGAACGGCTGGAGGATGTGGCCCTCGATCTGCTGGACCGCCAGCACCACCGCCAGCGTCATGACCGCCGTGAAGACGCCCTGCGTCACCAGGGCCACCACGACCGCCAGCGCACCCGAGACGACCGCACCCACCAGCGGGATGAAGGCGAAGAGGAAGATGAACACCGCGAGCGGAACGGCCATCGGGACGTCCAGGAAGTAGATGCCCAGGCCGATGAAGATCGCGTCGATCAGCGCCACGATCACCGTGCCGCGCACATAGGCGGTCAGCGTGCGCCACGCCCGCGGACCCGCGCCCGCCACCCCCGGCCGCGCCGCCGCCGGCACCAGCTTCAGCGTCCACTCCCAGATGCGCCGGCCGTCGTAGAGCAGGAACAGCGTCGAGAAGGCGGCCAGCAGGATGCCGGTCAGCGCCTCGACCACGACCGTGACGCCCTCCAGGCCCGCCGACGTGATCTGGTCGGTGTTCGCGCCGACCGCGTCCCGCAGGTTCTCCGCGATGTCGTTGATCTGACTGTCCGTGACGTGGAAGGGGCTGTTCAGCAGCCACTTGCGCAACTCGTCGATGCCGTCCTGGACCTGGTCGGAGAGGTTGTCGATGTTCTCCATGACCTGCCAGGTCACGAACCACCCGATCAGGCCCATCACCACGAAGCCCAGGACCGCGGTCAGCGCGGTGGCCAGACCGCGCGGAAAGCCCAGCCGCATGAGCCGCGCCACCGCGGGCTGCAACAGCGCCGTGATGAGCAGCGCGGCCACGAACGCCAGCACCACCAGCTGTACGGCGCTGATGACCCGCATCAGGACCCAGAGCGTGCCCGCCAGCACCAGGAGCCGCCAGCCGGCCTCGGCCGCCACCCGCACCCCCCACGGCACGGCCTGCACGGGATCCGGACGAGCGGCGATCGCGGGCGCGTGGTGCGGCGGCGGCGGAACGTGGTCGGTCGGCGGCGGCGCGCCGTCGGCGGCGGGCGGGGCCGGTGCGGCCTGGGGACTCGCCCCGTTCTCGCTGTTCTCCCGCTCCATCTCGGCGCGGCGCTCGTGCAACCGCTCCCCCATCTCGGTCAGTCCGGCACCGAGCCGACCGAGCCACCCTGGCACTCGCGACATGATCCGTCCTCTTCCCCCGTCTCTCCCCACCACTCCCCCCGGAGTCATTCGGTCCGACCGTACATGGCGACAGCCCCTCCCCCTAGGACGGGGAGGGGCTGTGCGAGGTTGAGTACGGGGCCGACGGCCCGAGGCTCAGTACCAGTTGTTGGCCTGCCAGAACGACCAGGCCTCACAGGGGCTGCCGTAGCGGCTGTTCATGTAGTTGAGGCCCCACTTGATCTGGGTCCCCGGGTTGGTGCGCCAGTCGGAGCCGGCGGACGTGTACTTGGAGGCCGGAAGGGCCTGGAAGAGGCCGTAGGCCCCGGAGGAGGCGTTGACCGCCCGGTAGTTCCAGCTGGACTCGTGGTCCACGATGTTGCTGAAGCACTGGAACTGCCCACTCGACACCACCTGGCGCGCCATCGACTGGATCTGCGCGATGGAGTACGAGCTCTGTACAGGGAAGCTGGAGTTCCTGGCAGCCTTCGCCTTGGCCTCGGCCTCGGCGCGCTCCTTGGCTGCCTGTGCCGCCTTCTCGGCGAGTTCCTTCTTCTCGATCGCGATCTTGGCGGCGGCCTTGCGGGCCGCTTCCTCCGCGTCCTTCTTGGCGCTCGCGTCCGCGGCGATGGCCTGAAAGTCGGCCTGCTGCGTCAGGGAGGTGGCGGTCTCCACCTGGGCCTGCTGACCCGCGGGTATGTCCGCGAGGAGCGTCGAGTCGGCTGCCGTCGTCTCGGCGTCGTCAAGGTTCTGCGTGGTGCTGCCCGAGGCAACACCGACGACGCTTCCGACAGCGGTGACCGCCGTGGCCGAGGCCACTGCGAATCCCCGGACCGAAATCGGGCTCACACGGTTTCCTTCCAGCATCGTCCGCTTCGGTGACCCTGGCGGACGCAATCGTGCCCCTGTGCACTGGCCTCCCAACAACGGGGTCACGGAGGCGCGGGCCCGGTGGGCAACTCCCTTGCGGGAGCGGCGTGTGGTGACTCGGGCGGCATACGACAACGCTATGGAGTTGATCGTTCACTTCTGTTGTGCCGTACCGCTGGGGGTACAGGTGTGTCGTATGCGGGGCCTGACAGGAATGAGACTCTGCCGTAACCGGACGCCGGGAGGCAATTCTGCGTTGCGTGTGAAAGCTCACATCTCGTTTGGCCCCCGCGATTTCGAGAAAGCTCCACGCGCGAAGGCGCCGCCCGGCTAGGCTCACTGCCTTTCGGACGGCGCCAACTGTCGCGTAACCCCTATGGACTTGGGCAGGTCGGTCAGATGTGCCCGTCTTCGAGCATTTCGGTCACAAGGGCCGCGATCTGGGACCTCTCGGACCGCGTCAGCGTGACATGCGCGAAGAGCGGATGCCCCTTCAGTTTCTCGACGACGGCGACGACACCGTCGTAGCGGCCGACCCGGAGATTGTCCCTCTGCGCCACGTCATGGGTAAGAACTACCCGTGAATTCGCGCCGATTCGGGACAGAACGGTCAGGAGGACATTCCGTTCCAGTGACTGCGCCTCGTCCACGATCACGAACGCGTCGTGCAGCGAGCGGCCGCGGATGTGGGTGAGCGGGAGCACCTCCAGCATCCCGCGCGCGGTGATCTCCTCGATGACCTCGCGGCTGGTGACGGCGGACAGCGTGTCGAAGACCGCCTGCGCCCAGGGGCCCATCTTCTCGGACTCGGAGCCGGGCAGATAGCCGAGTTCCTGCCCGCCCACCGCGTACAGCGGCCGGAAGACCATCACCTTCTGGTGCTGGCGGCGCTCCAGGACCGCCTCGAGCCCCGCGCACAGCGCCAGCGCCGACTTGCCGGTGCCGGCCCGGCCGCCCATCGAGACGATGCCGATGTCCGGGTCGAGGAGCAGATCGAGCGCGATCCGCTGCTCGGCGCTGCGGCCCTTGATGCCGAACGCCTCCCGGTCGCCGCGCACCACCCGGATATTGCCCTCGGGCGTGACCCGCCCGAGCGCCTTACCGCGCTCCGACTGGATCATCAGACCCGTGTGCACCGGCATCTCGGCGGCCTCGGGCACGAAGACATGCCCCTCCTCGAAGAGGATGTCCACCTGCTCGCCGGGCAGGGTCAGTTCGGACATTCCGGTCCAGCCGGAGGCGTCCGTGATGGCGAGCTCGGCGCGGTACTCCTCGGCGAGGAGACCGACGGAGGACGCCTTGATCCTGAGCGGAAGGTCCTTCGACACGACTGTGACGTCGAATCCCTCGGCCTGCAGATTGCGTGCGACCGCGAGGATGCGCGAGTCGTTGTCACCCAGGCGATAGCCGCTGGGCAGCACGCTGGGGTCCGAGTGGTTGAGCTCGACACGGACGGTCCCGCCCAGCTCCCCGATGGGAATGGGGGCGTCGAGGCGACCGTGCCGGACCCGGAACTCGTCGAGCAGGCGCAGGGCCTGCCGGGCGAAGTAGCCGAGTTCGGGATGGTGCCGTTTGGCCTCCAGCTCTGTGACCACGACGATCGGCAGCACTACTTCATGCTCGTCGAAGCGGTTCAGAGCGCGCGGGTCGGCCAGCAGGACGCTGGTGTCGAGAACATAGGTGCGCCGGTCTGGCTTGTGGCGCTTTGTGCTGGTCACCACGGAAGGACGTACCCCCTCGGATGAGGTCGGGGAGCGACGGAGTGGAGCTGGACCGGTCGTCGGCCGCGATGCACGGGCCGGGGACCGGCCCTCCACTGCTTCTTCCGTGCTGAGACCGCACGGTCGAGCTGGTGCAAAGGGCCTCCCGGGCGGACGGCCCCGTGCCGCCCGCTGAGATCCGACACCCGTGGTTCGGGCGTCGGCCTGCTTGGCTTATGCCCTCGAACATGCGCCGCCATGCCAGTGCATATGACGGCGCGCTGGTGAACTCCTTGTTACTTCCGTCCCAGCGGGGGCGCGCGGGGCACCCCTCGGGGCCGCCTCGCAGGTCAGGCTCGGGACTGCCGCGAGGCGGGCTCGGGGCTGCGGCGGGGCGGGCTCTGGGGCCGTCGCAGGGCGGGCTCTGGGCCGCCGCGGGACAGGCTCGGGGCTGCGGCGGGGCGGGCCCTGAGGCGCCGGAGGGCGGGCTCTGGGCCGCTGGAAGTCATGCTCGGGTCAGTCGCAGGGCAGGCTCTGGGCCGCCGCAGACCAGGCTCGGGGCGGGCTCGGGTCAGCCGCCGAAACGGCGGTGGCGTGCCGCGTAGTCGCGCATGGCACGCAGGAAGTCGACCTTGCGGAAGGCCGGCCAGAAGACCTCACAGAAGTAGTACTCCGAATGGGCCGTCTGCCACAGCATGAATCCGGACAGGCGCTGTTCGCCGCTGGTACGGATCACGAGGTCGGGGTCGGGCTGGGCGCCGGTGTAGAGGTGACGTCCGATCATGTCGACGTCGACGGACTCGGCGAGGTCCTCCATCGAGGTGCCCTTGTCGGCGGCGTCGAGGATCATCGTGCGGACCGCGTCGGCGATCTCCTGGCGACCGCCGTAGCCGATGGCGACATTGACGAGTATTCCGTCGATGTGCGCGGTGCCCTCCTCGGCCTCCTTCAGCGCGGTCTGCATCCGGTCGGGGAGGATGTCGGGCGTGCCGACGTGGTGCACGCGCCAGCGGCCGTCGGTGGCGAGGGTGCGGACGACGTCCTCGATGATGCCGAGCAGAGGGCCGAGTTCTTCCTGGGGCCGGTCGAAGTTGTCCGTCGACAGCAGCCAGAGGGTGACGACCTCGACGTCCGTCTCGCTGCACCAGCCGAGGAACTCCTCGATCTTCTCGGCACCCGCCCGGTGACCGTGCACGGTGGTCGAACCCGCGGCCTTCGCCCAGCGTCGGTTGCCGTCCATGATGACGCCGATGTGCTTGGGCACCTGAGCGTGGTCCAGGTGGCCTTCCACCCGGCGTGCGTACAGCCTGACGAGCAGGCTGCGCAGTGTGTCGCGCAGGTTCACGTGATTGTCAGCCCCTCCGTGCGGTGGCGGTCCCCGCGGCGGAAGCGTACCGCTGCGCGGGCTTGGCGCCTTGGGCGGGGGCGTCGAGGGTTGCCCTCTCTGGCCGCCTCGGGGGCCGCCCCCGGGATGGCCCGGGATGGCCCGGGATGGCTCGGGATTGCCCTGGACAGAAAAACGGGCCGGTCCGTGGGGGGGATACGGACCGGCCCGAGGGGGGGTTTCCACCATAACCCTTCGTAAGTGATGCTGCGTGCATCGGCTCGCCAAAACTACTCTCCGGAGTCGGGCGACGACGGCGCGGTGGCGGGTTCCCCAAGGGAATCCCAAGGGAAACCCAAGGTTTTCGCTGACGGGCACCGACGGTCCCCGACGAATCGGTTCCCTCCTCCGGGTGAACCCGGCCGCGGTCGCCGCTTTGACGCTTGTTGGCGGGGCGGGTGGGCACGGCACCGCGCAGCCCCCTCCACTGCGCGGCACCGCCCGCGCAGCTTTGCTCACGCGAATTACCTTGGTCTGAACTTAGGTGACGGGCCGAGCGGAGGAGAGCCGCCTGCGATAACAATGCGGAGCCCGCACGGTGCCATGGATATACAGGGAGTGACATGGAGGCCAGCACGGGGAGTGACATTGGGGCGGCACATGTTCGAGAAAGAGGACAGAATCTGACCTCTTTCGGCTCTACCGTCGGTCCATGACCCTGAAGATCACTTGGGACCAGGCAAGCGCACGGCGACTGGAGCGGCAGTTCCTGTCCACGCCCGCCGAGCCCGGTACGCCGGTCGCCGATGTCGTCGGCGCGATGCTCGCCGCGCACGCGCAGGTGCTGTCCGCGGCGGAGGTGTCGGTGGGGATGCGGGCGGCCGGGACGACCCGGGCGGACGTACGGGCCGCGCTGTCGGAGGACAGTGATGACGATTCGGACAGTGCGGGTGGTTCGGGTGGTTCGGGCGGTTCGCTGGTGAAGACACACGGCCCGCGCGGAACCGTCCATCTGCACGCCGCCCGCGACCTGCCGCTGTGGTGCGCGGCACTGCCTGCCGTTCCGTCCGGCAGGAGCCCCTTCCCGCCCGCAGTCCGGGTCACCGAGGAGCAGGCCGGGCAGATCGTGGCGGCGATCGGCGACGCCCTCGAAGGTGTGTGCCTGACCGTCGAGGAGCTGGGCGAGGAGGTCGTCGCCCGTACGGGTCCCTGGGCCGGTGACCCGGTGATGCCCGCCTTCCAGGACCTGTGGCCGCGCTGGCGGCAGGTGATGCACCGGGCCGGCCAGTCGGGCGCCCTGTGCTTCGGCCCGAACCGGGGCCGCAAGGTGACGTACACCCGCCCGCCGCACTTCGACCCGCTGCCGCCGCGGGAGGCGGTACGTGAGCTCGTACGGCGATATCTGCGCGCGTACGGTCCGTCGACGCCGGCGTATCTCGCCAAGTGGCTGGCGGCGCCGGGCGGTTGGGCCACCGGGCTGTTCGGGGAGCTGAGCGAGGCCGGGGAGATCGAGGAGGTCTCCTTCGAGGGCGCCCCTGCGTGGGTGGCGTCCGGAGACACCACCTTCCCGGACGGACCTGTCCGGGGAGTGCGGCTGCTGCCCTATTTCGACGCGTACGGCATCGCCGCGCAGCCGCGCGAGCTCCTGTTCCCCGGAGCGGCCTACCGAAGAGCGCTGGCGGGCGGCCAGGCCGGGAACTATCCCGTACTGCTGGTCGACGGAGTGGTGGCGGGCGTCTGGCACCAACGGCGCCAGGGACGCCGTACGACGGTCACGGTGGAGCCGCTCGGGCCCCTGACGCCGCGGCAGGAGCGGGAGTTGGGGGAGCAGGTGGAGCGGGTGGGGGAAGTGCTGGAGGCGCGGGCGGAGTTGGTGATCGGGGAGGTGACTGCTGGGGCGCACGCCTGAGGGGCGGCCAGTGCGGATGCCGGTGCTGGTATTGGCGTCGGTGTCGGTGCTGGTGTCAGTGCGACGGCTTGCGGGCCTCGAAGAGATGGCGGGTGCTGTGCGCCACGAAGGGCCCCTCGGACTCGATCTGCTCATGCAACGCGCGAAGTCGGGGCTCGTACGCCTCGACGGTGAAGCCGGGCACCATCCAGATCACCTTGCGCAGGAAGTGGACGACGGCCGCGATGTCGTAGAACTCCATCCGGAGCCGCTCGGCGCGCAGGTCGACGATCTCCAGCCCGGCGGCCTCGGCGCCGGCGCGTTCCCGGTCGGGGTGGCGGTCGCTGCTCTGCTGCTCCGGCTGAGGCCCGAGGAAGTACTCGACGAGCTCGAAGACGCTGCGGGGACCGACGTGTTGGGCGAAGTACGTACCGCCGGGCTCAAGCACACGGACGATCTCGGGCCAGTTGGGCCGAACGGGATGCCGGCTCACGACCAGGTCGAAGGCCGCGTCCGCGAAGGGCAACGGCGCGTCCTCGGGCGAGGCGACGACGGCGACTCCGCGCGGGCGAAGCAGGGCGGTGGCCTTGGCGATGTTCGGCGGCCAGCCCTCCGTGGCGACGGTGAGCGCGGGCGCCTGCGGACCGGCGGCACCGAGGGCGAAGTCCAGGACCTCCCCTCCCCCGGACTGGATATCGACCGCGGCGGTGGCCCCGGCCAGCCGCCCGGCCATCGCCCGCGCGTACCCCCACGCGGGCCGCGCCTCGGTGGCCCGTCCCTCGAACCAGGAGAAGTCCCATCCTTCGGTGGGGACGGCGGCGCCTTCGGCGAGGAGGTCCTCGAACGTGCGAGTGTGTCGGGAGGTCATGAGCTGATCGTCGCAGGCCGTTGTCAGTGCCCGCTGCTAATTTTCCTGGCATGGAAGAGACCACGGCCCCGGGTATCACGGGCATGCCCTACGCGGGCGCCGAGAAGGAAACCCTGCACGCGAGCCTCGACCGGCACCGGGACGCGGTGCTGTGGAAGCTGGAAGGGCTGGACGACGAGCAACTGCGCCGCCCCATGACACCGTCCGGCACGAGTCTGCTCGGCCTGGTCAAACACCTGGCGTCGGTGGAGTACGCCTGGTTCGTGGAGACCTTCGGCGGCAAGGTGGAACCGCTGTGGTTCGACCCGTACACCGATGAGGACCTGCGGCCGGACAAGGACGACACGACCCCCAGGATCGTCGACTTCTACACCCGCGCCCGCACCGCCGCGGACCGCAAAATCACGGAACTGCCACTCGACATCATGGGCCACCCGGCATGGCGACGGCACGACGTCTCCCTGCGCTGGGTCCTGGTCCACATGATCGAGGAGACGGCGAGACATGCGGGGCACATGGACATCTTGCGGGAGCTCATCGATGGGGTGACGGGGGATCATCGGCCGGAGTGAGCTTGCTCGTAACGCAGGAGTACAACGCCGTTGCCGAAGGTGCGGGATTCGGTGAGCCGGAGGGAGGTGAGCGTGTCGGCCTGCGGGAAGAGAGGTTTGCCGCGGCCGACGAGAACCGGATGAACGCAGACATGGAACTCGTCCACGAGACCATGCCGCAGAAACTCCGCGGCGACCTCGGCCCCACCGAGCCCCAGGTCACCCCCCGGCTGCTCCTTGAGTGCCCTGACCTCATCCGGGACGACATCCCGCACGACCGTGGTGTTCCAGTCGGCGCGCTCCAACGTCCGCGAGTACACGATCTTCGGCATCTCCCGCCAGATCCCGGCGAACTCGGCCATCACCGGCGGGACCTCGGGGTCGGAGTCAGCGGTGGGCCAGAACGCGGCCATGAGCTCGTGCGTCACCCGGCCACTCAGGAGCCCACCCATCCGCGAGATCGTCTCGTTGAAGTACGCGTGCAACTCGTCGTCGACCCGGTGCCAGCTGATGTCACGGCCGGGGCCCTCGATGTAGCCGTCGAGGGAGATCGACATCATCAGAACGACTTTTCGCATGGGGCAGACACCTCTCGAGATCACCAAGCCACCGCACCGTCCGAGCCATTGTGGCTCCCGTGTGCCGTTGTTGGCCTCGCGTGAACCCGCGAGATCAACTCTGATACCCGTCAGGAGGAGCTCGGAGGACCAGCTGTGACCGCGAACCCATAAGCCCCGCCGAGCCCCGCGCTCAACCTGCCTCACTCGTTCCCGCTTCCAGCGGATTGTCGAAGCTGACCGTTTCCGCGACCTGCTGAAGGATCGCGCGGTACTGCTCGCGGCGGGCCACAGCCGTCGTGCTCAGCGTGAGGACGACCAGGCGTTTGCAGTCCGGGTGAGGCAGGTGGGCGTGGATCTGGATAAGGGGTGCCTGAGGGAAGCCGCTGTCCATCGAGGGCGTGAGTACGGTCTCGCTGAGAGTTGCTGGGCCGCAGGGAAGTTCGAGGTATTCGATTCGAGTGTGACCCTCCGCTGAAGTCACGGCGCGGGCAGCGGTGACCGCCCGTGGGGCCACGGCCGTGTCGCGCCAGGAAAGTGTGAAGAAGGAGAGCAAGGGCTGACTGCTGTTGTTACCTGTGTCATCGATGTCGTCACGATGCAGGCCGACCGAAAAATGGGCGGTGCCAACCTCGCGTAGAGCGCCCAACAACTGCTGGCTCTTCGCGAATTGGGCGATGAACTGCTGACGGATCATGTCATCAGGCGCCGAATCGAGAAACGGGGCGAGGGCAGTACGCAGCACGTCGGCAGCCGGGGATTCAGGCGCGGGCAACAGGGCGTCGAGAGGCAGAGTCGTGAAGCCTGGGGGTTCGGCGAACCAGACTTCGGTGGTGGGATCCTTGGCGGAGTCGTGGAGCGTAAAGCTGGGGATGGTCATCAGGACGTCTTTCCCCGACGCGTATCAGGTTGGCTGGGGTGGATCCCGACACGTCGGCCGCGTTCGATGTCTTCAGGTGTAGCGCCCCAGTCCGCGAAACTGCGGCCGTCATCCGCTCCTGACTGCTGCTGAAGGACATGGAGGCGGCGAGGCGCCTCACCGTTCGGAGTGGGCGCGGCAATGAGTCCGATGAAGCGTGGGTCGCCGGCGAACCACACGACCTCGATCTGCGCCTTCAACCCGGGTTTGGCACGGGGGGCCAAGCGGCGGCTCCACCACTCCGTGCGCAGATGCTGGGGGAACACCAACGGCAGTCGCTGCTCCGGGCGGGCCGGATTGGGGAGTTCGAACCATCCGTACTGCCTGCCCAGAACCTCTGGATGTTTAGTCAGCCCCGAAGGTACGCCACGGAGAATTTGCCATGGGTACGTTTGCAAGATCCGCCGCATCCGGAACGCCGGGGGAAAGTAACGCAGTTGGAGCACAGCTCGGTACAGGGAGTAGATCAGAAAGGGAACGAACAGGAAGGAAAACCCTGGAGAAAGGAATACGACCAGCACGGCCAGCAGACCAATCCACGCGGCAAGCCATCCGATGAGACCGAAGATGTTCATGGCCATGTGGCCCGCCCAGGCCCGGTGGGTAGGCGGGTGTTCCCAGGCGGTGGTGTAGTCAGCAGGAGTCACTGGCGCGCTCTTTCTCCGGAGGGAAAGTCAAAAGACGTGGCGAACAAGATTCAGGATTCCACCGTTGTCGAGGATGAGCCGCGTCCCGTCAATTCCGGCAACAGAGCCATCCTTGATTCCGTCGTCGTCCGCATCCACCAGGCTGTTGACCAGACCGAAGCCACTAGTGCCCACACCAATCGAGCTTGACGTGGCGGCTACTGCTCTCTCCGCCTTCGCGGTGTCACTCGCACCGCGCACCAGCCATCCGGTCAGCGGATTGTTCAGGCCGGAGACGCCTTGCGCCCCTTCCATGATCTTGGAACCGACGACGCCGGCCTTCTGTCCAAATGAGAGGGTCTCACTTCCGGCACGAATGGCGTTTACCGCTCCTCGGGTTCCGACCGTTGCTGCTCCAAGCCCCGGAAGCACGCCCATGACGTCGCCTCCCACAGTGACGAGGCCACTGAAGAAGTCAGCGTCGAACTCACCCTTGGTGAAGCCATCCTTCAACGACGCCCACAGCTCGGGGTCCTGGCCGATTCGAAAACCCAACGCTGTCGCACTCAACGCCGAGGCCGTGAGCATGAGCGCTGCCACCATCGCCACCCCCAGCGGCCCAGCGAAGATGATCGCCACCAACCCGACGACCCCCGCCACAAAGTTGAGAATGTCCGGCAGGTTCTCGCCAAGCCAGTCCATCGCCGAGTCGAACCACCCTGGCTCCTGCGGCGCCAGCTTCTTCGTCGCGTCCCGGATCTTGCCCGCCCGGTAATGTGCCTGCTTCTCATGCTCCTCGGCAAGTCGCCGAGCCCGGCCCAGGATCTTCTCGAGGTCTGCTTCCGCCTCGTCCACGGCCGTGTTCGCACGGGTCAGCGCCTTCTGCGCGTCGTCGTGCGCGGCGCCTTTCTTCTTTTCCAGGGCTGGATCGTCGCCCGCCGTGGTCGCATTGCCCTTGGCGGTGACGATCGCGTCACGAGCGTCCTTCGCCTCGTCGTCCAGGCGCTTGGCGCGGCGCTGGAAGTCGTCGAGTTCGCCCTCCCAGAGCTTCAGCTGCTTGGCCGCCTTACGCAGGGAGTGCGCGGCGTTCTTCAGGTTCAGCGGCAGCGGACCGCCGTCGAGCTGCTCCCGGAATGCGACGGCCGCGTCGCCCTTCCAGTAACTGCCGTCCATCAACTTGGTGACCAGGTCACGCGTGTCTTCGAGGACCTTCGCACAGCCGGCGAGCTTCTTGTGCAGTCCACTTACGGTCTCGGTACTGCCCGGCACGGGGTTGAAACCCAGGTGGGGATAGTCAGGGTTCGGGATGTGCGGGGCGGACTTGAGTCCTTGAGGCTTGCCGCGGTCGGCCACGTACTGGGGGTCGAGGGGCGCACCCGGCCGTGGTTCGACACCAGGGCTATGCGTCACTTCTTGTCCCCGCCCTTACCGTCCTTGGCCTTCTTCAGCGCCTCTTCAAGCGCCTTGTCGACCTCGCGATAACTGTCCCGACTCTTACCGATGATCTCGGCGAGGTCCTCGGTCTGCTTGCCGATCTCCTCCGAGCCGTACTTCCAGTCGTCCTGGAACTCCTCGCAGGCGGAGTCGAGATCATCCGTGCCCAGCCCCGTGATGGTCGCATCGGACAACGCCTTGCGGACGCCCTTGAGCGAATCGGTCGACTTGTTGAGCATCTTCATGAAATTCCCGAGCTCATCGCCGTCGACAGCCAGCCGCTCCGCCATGCGTCTCCCCTCTCCCCGTCCCCTGCCGTTTGCACGAACCAGCGACTCTATCCACGACCCCTGTCAGACAAGTCGGGCGACCGCCTCCCGAGGAGAGCAGCCGCCCGACCACAGAACCCGAGGACGTCAGCGGTTGACCGCCTGGATCTCCTGTACGACCACATCCTGCTCTGCGCCGAACGCGCCGTCAGGCAGGGGCCGTACGCCGTCAACGCCGGTGCCCGTCCAATGGATCTTCCAGGTGACTGTGGCCTTCAGCTGGTAGGAGCCGTCGCCCGAAGAACGCAGGTACTTCACTCCACAGGGTGGGGTCTCATCGGCCTTGCCCTTGGCGTAGGGCTCACCGATGCGGCCGTTGCTGATCTCGCAGACGCCGGAGGCAGGGTAGGTCACAGCATCCCCCGTACCCGGGTCCATCTTCACCGAGACCGGCTCAGCGGTGGTCGTCGCCGTGATGTTCAGAAGCGGGACGCTTGCGGTGACAGACACCGGCTTGAACTCCGCCGCGTCCAACCATGCCCAGGTCGGAAGGTTCACTTTCGTGGTGCCCTCCGGAGCGAGATCCACCTTCGTGGAGGGGACGCGGATTTCGGCGTAGGCGAGTTGGGCGAGCATCTCGGGTGTGATCGCCTCGGGTACGTCCGCCGGTGGCGGGTCACCCTTGTCCACCCAGAAGATGTCCTTGGTGCAGTCGAGCGAACCCGGGTTTCCGACCTGACTCTCCGGGATGTAGAAATCCCACCAGAATCCCTCGCCGGTCTTGTCCTTGTTGAAGTCCGTGTAGGGCTCGCCGCCCTCGTAGCGTTTACGCTGCTTGGCGTCCCACTCGTAGCCCGTCGACTCGGACTCCCAAGTCGGTTCCAGGTACTTCTGGAGTTGCTCAGGCGTGTACTTCGGGGCGTAGTAGCAGGGTGGAGGGCTCCACGAACTGGTGGAAGTGACGGCGCCGGTAGACTCACCCGCGCCGTTCTTGGAACGGTCGAAGACGACGACGCTCGCAGAGAGGTTCTCATCGTTCCGATCGCCCTTGACCTGGGCCTTCGAACCGTTGGTGCTATCACCGTGTCCATAGCCTGCGAACGCTTGGGGTGAACACAGGGCCAGGGCAGTTACCGTGGCGAAGGTAACTACAGCCGCGTTCCGGTGCCTCAGGACTGGCATGCGACGCTCCCCCGTTGCGATGTCAGCGTTTCGGTAATCCACACACCCTGCTTGTTGACCCGAAGTCGACTGCTGTAGAGGACGTAGTTGTCCTTGGACTGCGGAGTCAGCTCGGTCTTGCCGGTCTTGAGACTCTTGTTGTATGCCTTGTTCTGATCTTCGCAGTAGACGAAGCCGGCCGTTCCCTCATCGTTGACCTTGACCTTGGCGTTGTAATAGCGCTTGGCCCCGGTTATACGGTCCTTGTAGTCCACGAATTCCTGAATGAACTTCTGGCTTCCTGCCGCTGCCACGCCCTCGGAGTAATAGCGGTATGCCTTACTGAGCGGGTCCTGCTCAGCGATGGCCATGTCGACGGCCTTGATGAATTGCTCACTGTCCGACAGGATCGCGTCTTTGTCCGCGTCGCCCGTCTTGGGCCAGTCGAACGTGTACGTCAGATCTGACGGCAGCTCGAGCTTCGGCCGATCGGACGCTGTCGAGGGCGAAACGGTCGGCGATGCCGCCGTCTCACTCCCTGTATCGGCTCCCACGATCTTGTCGTTGTCCTTGGAGCTGTCATCGCTCCCGCACGCGGACAGCGACAGTGCCGCAGCGGCGGTCAGCGCGATCGCTGCGAGCAAGGTGGGGCGGCGGTTCACAGTCGGCTCCCGGTCGACGAGGCTTCTCTTGAGCGAACCAAAGCTATCCAGGAGCCTCCGGCGGCACCAGGGTGAAGCCTGTCAACCGGCGGGGCGTATGAGCCCAAATCAGCCGTTCGCAGCCCCTGTTGGCCCATAACGGTTGCGTAACGCGGCGCCTTTCTCGCCCCCGGCGCGGCGAACAGACCGTTCCACTTATGAACAAGCAAAGGAGAAGTGCCACCGGTTGAACCGGCCGGACTTCTCTTGATCGCACAGCGAGACTTGTCTGCGATCCATGCCGAAATCTTTACAGCTGGCAGGCCTTGTCCCCTCGGTTCGACGAAACGTCAGACGTCTGTGGTCCGCCAAACGCCGTCGGCGTTCCTGGTGAGCTCGGTGCTGTACAGCACGTAGGAGTTCGCGGTCTCCGGCTCCCTGTCGTCCTTCCCGGTCTTCTTGTTCTTGATGTAGGCCTTGCTCTCATCGGAGCAGTAGGTGACGTAGGCGCCGTTGTCCCCGGAGATGGTCACCTTGCGGTTGAAGTACCGGATCTCCCCGACCCACGTATCGCCTCCGCCGATGTACGTGCTGGGCGAAGCAACGTTATAGAGGGCTGCGGCTTATCAGCCTGCTGGGCGACCGGTGTACCACCCGATCTGTATCTTCGGTCACACAGCAAGTGGCAGGGGTGGGAGGCGGCTTCGGTATGCGGCGCTGGTCGGACGGGCAGGGGAAGCTGGTCGTTCAGGGGGAGTCGAGGGATGTCTCCGTTCCGTTGGAGATCGCCGCGTCGTACCGGGCCCGCACGAAAGGGCTGCTCGGGCGGGACTCCGTCGACGGGGCGATTCTGCTGTCCCCTGCCAGCAGCGTGCACACCTTTCGGATGCGTATCCCCATCGACGTCGCCTATCTGGATCGGGGCCTCAATGTGATCGCCGTGCACACCATGAGGCCGGGGCGCCTGGGGATGCCTCGGGTGCGGTCCCGACATGTGCTGGAGGCGGAGGCCGGGGCTATGGCTGGGTGGGGGGTGCGGGTCGGGGTGCGGGTGGCGGTGGAGGTGGAATAGCGGTGGTGGTGTCGTTCTGGGGCGCTATCTGGCTGCCTCGGGCTGCTCCGCCATCCCCTCCCCGCCGTAGTCCCGCTCCCAGCTATGCAGGTCCTCCGCCTTGCCGATCCTGATTCCGAACACCCACGTCGGGTCGAAGAAGAGCCAGTGGCGGGAGTCCAGTTCGAGGGCGAGGCTCTTGAGCACCCCTGACTCCGGTGACGAACGGGCGTCGGTGAAGGCGCGGGTGGCGGTGCAGCGGAGTTGGGTCCAGCCGTCGCCGAGGAGCTGGTCGCTGAGGGAGGCGAGGGCTGGTTCGTCGCCTGTCTCCTCCTCGAAGAGGTCGAAGAGTCGGACGCCCTTCAAGGTGACGTTCTCGACGATGCTCACGGCCAACTGAGCTTCTTGGTCGTCGGCTTCGAGTCGCAGTGCCTCTTTGCCTCCGTTCAGGAGGACGAAGACGACGACCGGTGCCGGTTTGAACTGCGGGAGTCCGCCGTCCCGTTCGATGTAGCCGGCGACGAGGACATCGGTGACGCAACGCTGTCGGAGGATTTTCTCGACGTCGGTCCAGGGGACGGCTGCCAGGGTCACCGTTGCTTCTCCGGGGGTTGGGTCACGAGGACGGCGGAGCGGGTCCCGATGGTAGGTGGACGCTGCCGGTCCCCTCCTCGGATTTTGCCCTCGCCCAGACGGTGATCGCGTTCCTCACGGCGCATGGCGTGACCTACCTCAGGTCATCGGGTGGCGGCTCGTCATGGACGCCTTTGCCTCGCCTGGCCGTACTGACTCAGCAGCATCAGCAGCCATCCGTAGCGCGAGGGTGATGACCTGTACCGGCGAAGGTGATCCAACACGTGTCGCGGGCGGTATCCAGTAAATGCCAAACGCGTCCGCCTCCGGTCACCTCGATCTGCCACTGTTCACAGGTCTGCCCCCGGTGGGTTCCGTGCGCCAGTCCGCCCTTCAGCCGGTGATGCCGGGGCGTTTCGACGGCCGGCCTGGGGTCCGTGCGCATGATGACCCAAGCGCGGTAGGTGTTCTCGCGTGCCTGCTGGGCGAGGCTTTCCCAGCCCTTGGCTGAAGCCGCGTCCGCGCAGCGGACTTCCCAGTGGTCTGCTGGTGCCGGTGGCGCGGCGCGATCACCGCGACCCGCGCTCATGCGATCTCTCGCGGGTCCGGCGCCGTGCCGTAGTCCTCGGCGTTGTCCCTCGTCAGCGCGGCCAGTAGTTCGGGGTCGGAGTAGACCTCGGCGGTGTGCTGCCAGGCGATGAGTATCTGGGCGACGGACGCGTTGTTGCCGAGGGAGTCGGCGGCCCGCATGGTGTCCACCAGCTCGACGGCGAAGGCGTGGAGGTCGGACTCGGGCAGGAAGCGGACCCAGGGGAAGGCCTCTGGCAGGATATCCAGGAGCAGTTCCATGCTGCCGGGCTCCCGGCGCGCCATCGCGGCCAGCATCCGGGTGGCGGCCGACACCACCGTCTGGTCCTGTTCGGCCCGGGCGGCGGTGGTGAGGACGAGATCCTCGCCGTCCCTGCGATGTAGCAGCAGGCGGGACGATTCCTTGAGTCTGGCAAGCGTCTGCTTGTTCTTGTTCACCAGCTCGGAGAAGTTCACAGCGGCGTTCTCGGTTGCCATGACTTTGAAAGTACTTCGAAATTCATCGCCCCGCCATCACCCGTAGGAGGTCTTTGGCTTCGATCGACCGCGGCGCCGGGGCGCTCGTGTCTCAGGTGGCGTGAGTCTCCGGCGCGCCGTATCGGGCGAGCATGGTCAGCACTGCTTGATCGACCGCGTTCATGACGGAGGAGTCGTCGGGCTCCCAGCGGGCGAGCAGCATCCGCGGCCAGAACACGTAGTGGGAGATCATCCCGAGGAATTGGGTCGCTGCCATCTCCGCATCGTCAAGCAGGGCTGTACCGGCGGTGTTTTCCGCTGCCAGGTAGCGGCGGACCGATTCGAAGTAGGGCATCTTGCCGAGCTTGAACTGGGTCTCGCCGAGCTCCGGGAAGCGCGGTACCTCGGCGATGACGATGCGGAAGAGGGCGGCCATGCCGGGCTGGGTGAGAAGCGCCACGTACCGGCGTCCGATGATCTCAAGCCCTGCGCGGAGGTTCCCTGGCTCGGGAAGTGACACCTCCTCGCCGTCGACCTTCCAGTATTCGGTGACGATCGCCTCGAACAGGGCCGCCTTGGTGGTGAACTGCTTGAACAGAGTCGCCCTCGACACTCCGGCCGCCTCGGCGATGCGGGCCAGTGAGGTGCCGTCGTAGCCGGAGTCGAGGAACAGCTTCGTCGCTGCCTCGATGATGGACGTCCGCTTCTGCGCTGCCACGCGCCGGTGGTATTCCGAGGGCTTTGCCGTCATGTCCTCAGTATCCCTCTCACAACGAGGTGAGTCACTCGGCTCACCACGAATCCAACTGGAAGGACGCACCTTGAGACGCTTTGAGGGCCAGACCGTCATCGTCACGGGCGGCAGCGGGGGCATGGGCAGCAGCCATGTGCAGGGCTACTACGCCGAGGGAGCCAACGTCGTCATCGCCGGCCGCGACGACGACGCCGCCCGCGACCTCGCCGCTCAGCTCGGTCATCGGGCTCTGTCCGTTCACCTGGATGTCGCCAGCGAGGACGACTGGGCGGCGGCGGTGCGAGACGTCGAAGGCCACTTCGGGCCGGTCACCATCCTGGTGAACAACGCGGGAGTCCAGCACCCGGCGGCCCCTATCGAGCACACCGAACTCCGTGCCTGGGAGCACACCTTCAGCGTCAACGTCACCGGCCAGTTCCTCGGCATCAGGGCTGTGGCTCCGTCGATGCGCAGGGGCGGTGGCGGAACCATCGTCAACATCGCCTCAACGATGGCCCACATCGGCACGGCCTTCTACGCCCCCTACACCGCCAGCAAGTGGGCCGTGCGCGGGCTGACCAAGACGGCCGCGCTGGAGCTGGGACGGGACAACATCCGGGTCAACTCCATCCACCCCGGTGTCGTCTCCACACCGCTGATCAATGAACCCACCGTCGCAGGCCAGCCGGCCATCGCCGACTTCTACTCGCCCGACCCCTTCGCCATCCCCCGCCTGGCCGAACCTGCCGACATCACCCGCCTGCTGCTCTTCATCACCTCCCAGGACGCGTCCTTCGCCACGGGCTCGGAATTCGTCCTGGACGGGGGTCTGCTGCTCGGCCCTGCCCTCCAGCCCGAAGCCGACGTCGCAGCTTGAGCAGCTCGAGCAGCTTCAGCTGGCATTGCGCTACGGAGCGTGCGGTCGCGGGCGCCCGCCTCAACGAACTCGTTCAAGGCTAAGCGAACTTGCCTTGCGATGACGACGGTTTGTGGCGGGTGTGATCACGGCGTCCAGTCGTCCTGGACAGCGCCCGTATGAAGAGCTGGAAGAACCTGCGCGACTGTCGCCTCCTGACGTTCCAGGTTGGAGTCGAGCGAGCAGGACGCTGGTGTCGGCCACCGCGAGGGTGACGGGGCCGGTCACGCGGCGCTCCCACCCCGCAGATACTCGTGCACGCGGCTCGCGAGGTCGGGCGGCCCGTCGAAGAGGCCCCAGTCGTCGACGACGTCACCGACGGTTCCCTCGGGGATGACGAGCTTCCCCGCCGCCCACTCGATGGCCAACGCCTCGGGGGTTCGCCCGTCGAGGGCGGCGAGATCGCGGAGAATGCCGGCCGTCGTGCCCGAGACCGTGACGCGGGCCTGGATCGGCTGTGGCTCTTCGGGCGGCGGGGCCGCGTCGTCTGCTGCCGAGATCACCAGATACTCCCTCGGTTTCAGGTGTTACGACTCTATATGTCGGTGATGGGTGGGAGCGATGGGAGCGGTCTGCATGGCCGGACGCCCCGGGGCCGGAGCGCATCCGGAGCGCGGAGGCAGCCCACGCTCCGGATCAGCCCGACGCGTCAGGCGGCCAGCGCGGACGCCGGGCTGCCGTCCGGCGGCGGAACGGGCAGGTTCAGCTCGAACCAGAGGGTTTTGCCACCCGGCCCGTACGGTTCATCGCCTATGGCGCAGCCACCCCATCGGTCGGCGACCACGCCCAGGATCAGCAGCCCGCGACCGCCGTCGGCATAGACCCCGGCCGGGGCGGGCGGCGCCCCGAGCGCCCCGAGCGGGCCAGGCAGCGCGGGCAGATCCGGGCTCATGTCCCAGACGCTGACGCGCAGTACGGGGTGCAGCCACTGGAGCCGTACGGAGGCGGGGCCCTTGGTGTGCCGTACGGAGTTGGTCGCGAGCTCCGACGTCAACAGCTCGGCGCGGTCGGTGAGTTCGGCGAGTCCGTGGGCGGCGAGGACGGCCCGGAGGGTGAGGCGGGCGATGCCGGGACCTCGGGGGTCGCAGGGGAAGTGGAGTTCGTAGTGCCAGGGGGCGTTGAAGGGGAGGGGTGGGGGATGCGGGAGGCCCGTGAGGGGGTCGAGGGACGGGAGGAGATAGGTGGTTGCTTGCGGTGGGGGCGGGTTCAGGGTCTGCGCGGCGGGGGTTGGGGGTTCGTGCGCGGTCGGGATCTGGCGTGGGTTTCGATGCCGGCTCTGGTTTTGGTCGCGGTCTGTACTCACGTGGCACCTCCTGGGGTGCGCGGTCGTGACCTTCAAGTGGACGTGCGCCACAGGCTGTTCAGCTGCGTTTCCCGGTGGCTCTGCCGCGCCGCGCCTGCCGTCCCGGGCGGGCAGGAGGGGGCGGTGCGCTTCCGGTTCCAGCGGGGAAGCGAGTGGCACGGGTCACACCGTAGAGCATGGATTTAACCCGTGCCATCGAAGCAATCAGAACGGGTTAAATTCATCTCGCAAGTGGACCACGCCAGTTGCTGTCGGCACACTGTGCGCGAGCGAGGAGAGTCCTGATGGCACCGAGCAGCACCCCCACCATCCGCCAGCGCCGATTCGGGCTTGAGCTGCGTCGACTACGAGAGGCAGCAGGCATGTCCGCGCCACAGGCAGCCGGCGCGCTGGGTACGGACCGCACGAATATTTCGAACATCGAGGCCGGCCGTTACGGCATCGGCGAAGAACGGCTGCGTCGGTTGGCCAGCATCTACGAGTGCAACGACGAGGCCCTGGTCGAGACGCTGGTCTCAATGACAGGTGGACGCAAGCCAGGATGGTGGGACGAATATCGGGGCAAGGTCCCGCCCGATCACCTGGACATCTCCGAGATCGAGCACTACGCGGTACGGCTTCGCACCGTCCAGACCTCGCATCTACCGGGGCTTTTTCATACGGAGGAGCACGCAAGAGCGATCTTCGACCTCGTCGTGCCCAAGCTGCCTCGGCTTGAAGTGGAACTCCGCGTCGCGCACCGGCTGGCCCGGCAGACGGTGATCACGCGCGACGCCCCTGTCCCGTACACGGGGATCATCCACGAGGCCGCCCTACGGATGCAGTTCGGCGGCCGAGAGATCGCTCGGACACAACTCGAACACTTGCTTGAGCAGAACGAGCGTGACAACGTGACCTTGCTGGTGATCCCCTTCGCCAATGGTGGCTTTCCCATGGCGGGGGATTCCATCCTGTACGCGGTGGCCGCCAACCCGCACCTGGACACTGTGCAGATGGACTCGCCGGCGGGTGCGCTGTTCTTCGACTCACCAACCCAGTTGGAAAACTTCCGCCTTCGGCTGGACCTGGCCGAGCGGACGGCGTTGACTGCGAAGAAGTCGGTGGAGTTCATCCGTCGGATCGCCAAGGAAATGTAAAAGGACATGCAAGAGGGGGCACACCTTGCCTGAGCTGCACTGGCTCAAGTCGTCCTACTCCGGGGACGGCGGCAACAACTGTGTCGAAGTCGCCGCCACGAGCAACGGCGTGGCAATCCGCGAGAGCGAGAGCCCGACCGAGCTTCTGGTGACGGATCGAGGTGCGCTGCTGTCACTCATACGCGGAGCGAAGACAGGCGCCGTGGCCCCCGAGCGGGTCAGGCCACTGAGCTGAGCGTCCGGAAGGCGCGACACTGGCAAAGAAGCGGGCGGCCAGTGAGGTTCAACGGGGCGACTCCACCTTCGCGAGTACGGCCCTGTGGGCGGCGGTGGCCTCTCGCATCTTGCGGCGCATCTCCGCCGACTCCTCGTCCGTCACGTAGTGCCCGAAGTGCTCGGCAAGGACAGCGCGGGTGCGGTCGGCCCGTTCTCTGATCTGCCGGGGCGTCAGGGTCTGAGCAGCCAGCTCCTGCATGAGGGCACGAAGACTGATCCCCCTCGCATCCGCCACGGCGGCGAGCTGGTCGCGGACTTCGGCGGGCACGCGGATCACGGCATCGGGCATGGCATGAGTATGCGTGACGTGACGCGTACGCTCAGCTCTCCCCCCGCGGGAACGACACCTCGACCCGGCGGTTCTTCTTGCGGCTGGCCTCCGTCGCGTTGGAGGCGATCGGGTACTCCTCGCCGTAGCCGCGTACCTCGAAAGTGATGTCCGAGTCGTTGAGCTCCTGGGCCAGGACGTCCTCTACGGCGTTGGCGCGCTGCTTGGACAGGACGTCGCCGTGGGCCGAGGAGCCGAGGTTGTCGGTGAAACCGAAGACGCGGATCTGCGTCGCGTTCTGGGCCTTGATCTCGTCCGCGATCCCGGAGATCCGGGCCTTCGCCTCGCCGTTGAGTTTCGCGCTGTCCTTGCCGAACAGGACCTCGGCCTGCAACGCGAATTTCACGTCCGCGTTGGTGTCCTCGCGCCGTTCGTCGCCGCTTTGGTCTTCGACGACCTGCTTGATGTCCAGGACCTTGGGTTCGGCGAGGGTTCCGCCCTCGGGGAGCTTGAGGTCGGGGTCGTTGGCGTCGACGGTTACGGGGGCGGAGGCGGTGGGTTCGGTGCCGGGGGGGACGCTGGGGGAATCGTCGGCGCGGGCGGGGGGTGCGGTGAGGATGGTGGCGGCCATCAGGGTGGCGGCGGTGAGGATGAGGGTGAGACGTGGAGGCGTGGATCGGGGCGAGGTGTCGGTCATAGTGGCCTCACCCGGAGATCGTGATGTCGGCAGGAGCGAACATGGGCAGTTGGAAGGACACCTCGGACGTTTCGTTGGGCGGCGCGGGGAACTGCATGAACACTGGGATGGACTCGCCGGACTTGATCGTCGAGACCCCGGTCGTGGTAAGGGGCCGACCATCGGTGTCACGCAGGACGTAGTAGCGCTTCTTGCCCTTCGAGTCCACCAACGTGGCTCCTCCGAAGGAACGACCGTTTCTCAGGATCTCGGTCTCGCTGCCGCTCAATTGCGCAGGGATGGTAAGCGACTTGTCGCTATCGTTCTTAAGGTTGCCGCCCACCGTGACGAAGCCGCCGGAATCCCGGTTGGCCGAGGTGATCTCAAGCATCAACCCGTCGGGCCCCTTCAACTCGGCCATGGGGGTTTCCGACTGACCTTCCTGAGCACTCGGCTGAGTTCCGTCACCCTCGGAAGCCGACGCCGACGCCTCCGGCTTCTTGTCGTCGCCGCCTCCCCCGCAGCCGGCCACACCGACGGCCAGACCGGCCGCAACGGCCAACGCGACCATCCCCCTGCGGGCCTTCGCAGTGAACCGAATGCTCATCTCTTCGCTTCCTTCATAACTCGTCATTCGCTCGTCAGTCGGCCAGATGGACGTCGAAGAGGTCCTCGGGTCCCGGAAGATCGGTGAGGTCGTCCGGATCCAGCTCCCAGGTCCGGTCGTCCTTGCAGGTGAGCGCCGGAAGTACGTCGTCCCCCGCGTCCTCGCCGGGGAGCTCGAACGTACAGAGCGACTCGATCTCGGCGGTGGCGGATGCCGTTGACTTCATGTCGTCCGTACCAGGAACGATCGAGTCTCCGACGGTCTTGTCGGTCTGCACCTCGACCTTGTAGTACAAGGGCTCCGGCGACCAGCAGTCGTTCACACCGGCATCGTTCTGCGCGGCCAGTTGGTATGCGCGCCCGCAGCCGTCGAACTCCACCCCGTTGCCATTGAAGATGGCCTGCCACTTCGTCGGGTCGAGTACGTCCTTCACCCACTGGTCCGCGAGTTGGTCCCGGGTGTCCAGGGCCGCCGCGAGTGCCGCCGCGTCGGCTGCCGTCTGGGCGCCGTTCCGATTCGCCGCTGCCTGGCCGACAGCAAGGTACGCGAACGCCAGAAAGAGCAGGCCCGCCACCACCGTGATGTAGATGGGAAAGGCCTGCCCTGCGTCACTGCACCTACGAGACGATGACCGCGTCAGCCGCCGGTGACTTCGGTGATCTTGTCCGTGATCGCGTTGTAGATCGTCTGCCCGATGTCCGTCCCCGTAATCGCCAACACAATCGCCACCACCACCGCAATGATCCCCAGATACTCCACCGCGGTCTGCCCCTTGTCGTTCCGGGCGGCGCGGGACTGAAGGTACGAGACGGTCGTGTTGATCCAGTTGCTCATGGTGTGCCCCTCGGGTGTCGTCGCCTCCGGCATGCGCAACGTACGCCCGAAGGCCCCGTTCGGCACAGGGCCCCAGGGCCCAATTCCGGGCCCGGCGACGGTCCCGGCCGCTCCCCCCTCGTGTCACCACGGCTCACCCCAGCCCTCGGAGTGAACTCGGCGCCGTGCCCAGCCACTTCGCCGCGGCCTCGGAACGGCTTGTGCTGTGGAGCTTGGCGAAGATGCGGTTGATGTGGTTCTTGACCGTCTTCTCGCTGATGAAGCAGGTGGCGGCGATCTGCTGGTTGTTCATCCCCGATGCGATGAGGTCCATGATCTCCGCCTCCCTCGTGCTCAGTTGGAACCGCAACCTCGACGACTGTCCCACAGTTGGTTGCAGTTGCGAAAGCACTTTGGAGGAATTGGGGGGTGCGGGAATGCCCCGCACGGTGAAATGCCCTGGTGGAGCGGACAGGTCGCGATGCGCTTGTGGAAGGAGAGCCTCCACATATTCGTATGCAGTCGCACTCTTCTGTGCTGCCGCCGCCCGCACCGCCGTCACCAGTTCGTCCGCCGTGAACTCGCCGTGGACCAGGTAGCCGCAGGCACCTCGGCGCAGGGCCTCCTGGACGATCTCCGTCTCCTGGCTGTAGGTCAGCATCATCACCGGGGCGATCCGCACCAGGTACGGGAGTGCCGAGATGCCGTCCACGCCGGGCATGCGGACGTCCAGAAGGACGATGTCGGGGCGGTGGCGGTCGGCCGCCTCGCAGGCCTGGCGGCCGTCGACGGCCTCCGCGACGACCGTGATGTCCTCGCGGCCGGAGAGCAGGGCGGTGAGGCCCGCTCGGACCACCGGGTTGTCGTCGGCCACGACGACCCGTAGGCCGGGGGTAGGAGTGGAGTGGTCTCTCATCGCCAGGCCTTCTCTCGTGTTGTGGGGGGTGAGGGCAGTGCCGTCAAGGGGAGTTCCAGCAGGACCTCCGTGCCACTCGGATGGGCCCCCCTGCCGATGCGGATGCGGGCGCCGATCGACTCCGCGCGCTCGACCATGCCGACCAGGCCGAAGTGGCCCGACTTGCGAAGCTGTTCGAGGGTGGTGTCGGGAGGCAGGCCGCTTCCGTCGTCGTACACGCTGATGCATAGCAGGTCGCCCTCGACTCCCGCGCGTACCTCGACGCGGGTCGCGGACGCGTGGCGGTGGGCGTTCTCCATGGCCTCCCCGGCGATGGTGAGGAGTTGGCGGGCCACGGTGGGTGGGATCGGGGGCGGCGGCCCCGTCTGGTGGTAGGTCGCCGGGAGTGTGGTGCGGGTGCTGAAGTCCTGTGTGCGGATCGCCAGTTCCGTGAGTATGTCCGTGCCTTCGGGTGCGTCGGGGGCCGACTGCCGACGCAGGTCCGACAGGAGTTCGCGGGACTCGGCGGCGGCCCTGCGCGCCGAGCGGGCCACCAGCTCCGCCTGTTGCTTGATGAGGGCCGGGTCCATGTCGGACGCGCTCGCCGAGTTGGCGAGGCCGTCGGCGGCCAGGGCCACGCCGTGGAGTGTCTTGGCGACGGAGTCGTGCATCTCGCGGGCCAGACGGGCCCGTTCCGCGCCGACCGCCTCCGCGACGGCGAGGCGGGCCTGGACGGTGGTCAGGGCCTGGGTCGCGGCGCCGAAGCGGAGCATCAACCCTCGCAGGGTCGAGCCGACCGCGCCCGTGATGACGCACAGGCCGGGGAGGAGCAAGGACTCCGCGACGTCGCCGCCGGTGTCCTTCAGGGCCGTGTGGACAACCAGGAGGATCAGCGACTGGAGGGAGGCGAAGACGGCCGCTCCGCGCCAGCCGTAGACGATGCCGGCGAGGAGCGGGGTGCAGACGCTGACGTAGGCGAGGGTGGTGTCCGGGCCCGCGGAGATCAGGAGCAGGGAGCCGAAGAGGGTGTCCACGGCCAGGAGGGTGGGGTGGCGGAGGAGGAGGGGGCCGAAGCGTTCCCAGTCCCTGAAGAGGACGTACGAGCCCATGAAAGTGACGACCACGGCGGCGCCGACGAGGCGGACGCCGAGGCCGGGGGTGGCGTTGAGGAGGGCGGAGGGGGTTGCCAGGGCGATCATTGCCAGGCGGAAGCCGAATACCTGGCGGCACATTGCCTGTAGGGCGTTGATTTGAACTGGGATCGCGGGTGCGGGTACGTCTGAGTGCACCCGGCCTTCGGCCGGGTTTTTGTTCCCACCCGCACCACCCGTACTACTTTCGTTGTCGAGTGCGGGTGGCCCCTGTGGGGCTCGATCGCCGTCGGCGGCCGCGCGTCCATACCCCGGCCCCGACCGGCGACCCTTCCTCGTCGTCCTCACCGTCGACATCGCCATCCCCCAACCCCCTACTCCCCCGTAATGGACCCGAAGTCCGTCCCCGACCCCAGCAGCAGCCCCGCCCCCAGCAGGATCATCGTGGCCGGAACCATGAACGTCGTGATCATCATCGTGGCCTTGGGCACCGCCCGGGCGGCCTTGCGGCGGGCGTTCTGGGCGTCCGTGCGGCGCATGTCCTTCGCCAGGGAGACGAGCGTGTCGACGATCGGTGCGCCCAGTTCCTCCCCCTGTTGCAGTGCCGTCACGAACATCGCCACCTGTTCCGAGTCGTTGCGACGGCGGAGTTCCGCGAACGCCTGCCGCCGGCTCATCCCCAGGTCCATCTGCCGTAGCGTGATGCGGAGTTCGTCCGCCCACGGGCCCTCGTACTTCGACGCCACCCGGTCCAAGGCCTGCCGAAAGCCCAGCCCCGCGCTCACCACGACCGCCAGTACGTCCAGGAAGTCCGGCAGCGTGCGCTCGATCACGTCCTTTCTGATCCGGATCGCCGACCATATGCCGACCTCCGTCCAGAACGCGCCGAAGGCCAGCAGGAGCAAGGCCAGCAGTACGTTGCCGCGCAGCAGGAACACCAGGAAGCCGACCCCGCCCAGGGCGCCGTACACCGCACGGCGGGCCGCGTAGCGGTCGATCGTCAGGCCGCCGGGGTTGCCCGCCAGGTCGATCTTGCGGCGGTATTTCGCGACCTGCTTGGGGCCCATCAGACGCAGGACCGCCGGGGCGTAGCGCATGCCCATGCGGTCGATCAGCGAGTCCACCGCGCCGGTGCGGGTGGCGCCGACCTCCAGGGCCAGCGCCAGGTCGCTGGGCAGCTTCGCGTCCGCCCGGTACATGCGGATGCCGGTGAAGGCGCCCCAGACGGCGAGGCCCATCAGCAGTGCCAGCAGGAGTGCCATCTCCTCAGCCCCTCTCCTCAGTCCCTCTTCAGTCCCTAGTCCCTCTTCGCAATCCCTCTCAGCCGCTCATACGTCGATCCGCGACAGGCGGCGTATCAGGACGAAGCCCACCGCGTAGAGAGCGAACGCGATGACGACCGCCGCCTGGCCCGCCGGCGAGCCCGTCATGCGGTCCAGGGCGCCGTCCTTCACCCCGTTCATCAGGAACAACGAGCCCACGCCCAGGACCGGCACCGCGTACGACGTCATGTTGACCTGGGACAGCTGGGTGCGGACCTCGCGCCTGGTCTCCTTGCGCTCCTCCAGGGTCTCCGTCAGGTTCCGCAGCGCGCTCACCACCTGGCCGCCCGCCCGGTTGGACAGGACCAGGGTCGTGACCAGGACGACCAGCTCCCGTGACGGCAGCCGGTCCGCCATTTCGCCCAGGGCGTCGTCCATCGTCGCGCCCATCGCCAACTGGCTGTCCACCTTGGCGAGTTCCTCGCCCGCCGGTGCCTCCAGTTCCTCCGCCGCCATCCCGATCGCCGTGCGCAGGGCGAGGCCCGCCTGGGTCGCGTTGGCCAGGATGCGGGACATCTCGGGGAGTTGGTTGATGAACTTCTCGATGCGTTTCTGGCGCTGCCAGTTGAGGAACTGGACCGCCGCCCAGATGCCCAGCAGCCCGGCGATCGGTCCGAAGAAGGGTGCCAGGGTCGCCTGGCCGATCAGCCACAGGCCGGCGACCGCGACGAGCATCGCGGCGAAGAACTCGCCCGGGGTCACGTCCAGGCCCGTGGCCGACAGGCGGAGTTCCAGCTTCCGGCCCAGTTTCGTACGGCGCAGTCGGCGGTCCAGGTCGCGGAAGTGGCGCTGTCGGCCGGTGACGGGTATCTGGCCGGCGGACGCGAGGCGGTCGACGAGGGCCGCCCGCTGCGCCCTGCCCTTGGCGTAGGTGTGCACGCCCAGGACGGCCAGCACGCAGGTCAGCAGCGTGACGCCGATGGTGAGCGTGACGAGGTTCTGGATATCTGGGTCCATGGGGGCGGTTCCTACCTGGCTTCTCGGATGGTCAGCTGGCCTGCGGACTGGGCCACGCCGTAGGCCTGGGGTGTGGGCTGGCTCGCCATGTAGAGGCGGTCGGCGGTGCGGCGCGGGAGGGGGAAGTGCTGGAAGTGGCCGTATATCCGGCCGTCGGCGGCCATCGGCTGGGCGTCGAAGCGGGCGACCGTGGCCAGTCGGTACGGCTCTCCGCCGTGGCTGTCGAGCAGGGCGATCTCGGTGATGCGGCGGACGCCGTCGGCGAATCGGGTGAGCTGGATGATGACGTCGACGGCGCTGTTGATCTGGTCGTGCAGCGCCTCGAAGGGGATCTCGACCTCGGACATGGACGACAGGGTCTTCAGTCGCATCAGCGCGTCCTCGGCGCTGTTGGCGTGCACGGTGGCGAGGGAGCCGTCGTGGCCCGTCGACATCGCCTGGAGCATGTCGAGGGCCTCGCCGCCGCGGACCTCACCGACGACGATGCGGTCGGGGCGCATCCGCAGCGAGTTGCGGACGAGGTCGCGGATGGTGATACGGCCCTGCCCCTCGACGTTCGCCGGGCGCGACTCCAGCCGGACCACGTGCCGTTGCTGGAGCTGGAGTTCGGCCGAGTCCTCGATGGTGATGATGCGGTCGGTGTCGGGGATGAGGCCGGAGAGGGCGTTGAGGAGGGTCGTCTTTCCGGTGCCCGTCGCGCCCGAGACGATGATGTTGAACCGTGCCTGCACCAGGCCCGCCAGCAGGTACAGCATGTGCTCGTCGAGGGAGCCGAAGCCGACCAGTTCCTGGAGCGTGAAGGAGCGCGGGAAGCGGCGGATGGTGAGGATGGCGCCGGTGAGCGACAGCGGCGGGATGATCACGTTCACGCGCTCGCCGGAGGGGAGGCGGGCGTCGACCATCGGGTTCGACTCGTCCACCCGCCGGTTGACCGTCGAGACGATCCGCTCGATGGTCTGCATCAGCTGGTCGTGCGAGGGGAAGCGCAGCGGCAGCTGCTCGACCCGGCCACCGCGTTCGACGAAGATCGCGTCGGGGCCGTTCACCATGATCTCCGTGATGGACGCGTCTTCGAGGAGCGGCTCCAGGATGCCGAGACCGAGTGCCTCGTCGACCACCCTGCGGATCAGCTGGGAGCGCTCCACCGTCGACAGGACCGGGCCCTCACGGCTGATGATGTGCCCGAGCACGCGCTCCAGCCGGGCCCGGCGCTCGGCCGCGGCCAGCGCGCTCATCTCCGCGAGGTCGATCTCCTCCAGGAGCTTGGCCCGGTAGGAGGCGACCAGATGGCCGTCCTCGCCCCGGTTGCCGTTGTCTTCGGGGGAGTTGATGCGTGACCGCAGGCTCATGGTGGATCCTCAGTGGTCGAGCGGCATGGTGGCGGTCTTCTGGGCGTCGCCGAAGTCCCACCCGGGGACGAACTGCGGGATCGCGATCCGGGCGGTGACCGTGACCTCTTCGGCGCCGGGCGCCTCGGTGCACTCGGTCTGGTCCGCCAGCCAGGAGCTGACCGCGTTCTGGCAGCCCTCCTGAGCGGCACCCGGCTCGAGCGAGGCGGCCCGCGCCCCCGCCCTGGCCGCCGTCCCCGCCTGCTGCGCGGTGTACGCGATCAGCCCGATCTGCACGCCGGCCATCGCGACGAGGATCAGGATCGGGATGAACCCGAGGTACTCGAGGGCGACTTGGCCACGATCGCGCCTCCGATCGCGCCTCCGGTCGCGCCCCCGCCGGTCCCGCCCCCGATCGCGCCCTCGCCCTTTACCGTCGTACGACCCGCGCCCCTCACCGTCGTACGACATGTCACTCGACATGTCACTTCGCCTCCTCTACGGCGCCCGCGTGGCCGTCCACTGTGAACGGGAAGCCGATCGAGCCGGGGAAGAGGACCGGGACCTCGAGATGAACATCGGCTGTGACATAGCCGTCGGCCGTGTTGCAGTCCACCGTGCCGGTCCACGCGCCCGGGAGTTTGTCCAGGCCCGCTGCCTGGCACGCTCCCAGCCGCTCCCCCGGCTCCGCCACCGTCGCCGCGTGTACCGCCTCGTCCGCAGCATTCCCCGCGAGCGTGTACGTGTATCCCAGCAGCACGAACTGCCACATCAGCACCAGCGTCAGGATGATCAGCGGGGTCATGCCGAGGAACTCGATGGTGACCTGGCCTTGGTCCCGTCGCCCGATGGAGGATGCCCGCATCGCTACCCCCCGATCTCTCTGCGCCGCCGGAATCCGATCGCCCCCCGGTCGCCGCCCCGGAACCGGCCGGCGCGGTGGCCCGCCCCCTCGGCGCCCTTGATCAGCCCCAACTCACCCGCGAGGCCCCACAGGGCCTGTTTCACCGTGCCCTTGCTGTCGAGTTCGTGGACTCGGCCCGCGTCCACCGCGCCCTGGAGTTCCTTGAAGTTGGCCGGGATGACCGTGGCCGCGATGCCCGTGCCGGTGATCTTCTGGATGAGCGACGGCTGTATCTCCGTACCGCGGGTGTGGCGGTTGACGACGACCGTCGTCTCCTCGGCCTTGCGGATCTGGAGCCGGTCCCACATCCGTACCGTGCGCTTGGCGCCCCGGACCGCGACCACGTCCGGGGTCGTGACCAGCAGGGCCGTGTCGGCCATCTCCACGGCGGCCGCGCCCGCGCCGCTGAGCTGGGCGCCGCAGTCGACGACGACGACCTCGTAGCGGGAGCGCAGGGCGCCGACGATCTGGCGGGCGGCCCGGTCGGTGACCTCCTCGCCGCGTTCGCCCTCGCCGGGGGCGAGCAGCAGCGCGACGCCGGTGTCGTGGCGGAAGACGGCGTCGGCGAGGACGCGCGGGGAGATGTCGGTGATGGTCGCGAGGTCTACGACCGAGCGGCGGAACTGGACGTCCAGGTAGGCGGCGATGTCGCCGGTCTGAAGGTCCATGTCGACCAGGGCCGCGTTGCGGCCGGACGCCTGGGCGGCGAGGGCGAGCTGGATGGAGGTGAGGGTCGCTCCCACGCCGCCCTTCGCCCCGCTGACCGTGACGACGGTGCCGCCGACGCCGGTGAACACGTCGCCGCCGGCGCCCAGATGACGCCGTACGCCGATCGACCACTGGGCCACCGCATGGACGCGGTTGGCGAGTTCCTCGTACCCGAGGGGCAGCGAGATCAGACCGCGGGCGCCGTAGTCCATGGCGGCCTGGAAGAGGCCGGGGCTGACGTCGGAGGTGACGAGGATGACCCCTACGGAGGGGAAGCGGAGGGCGACTTCCCGGATGAGTTCGAGAGCCGGGACCGGGCCGATGCGCTCATGGACGACGACGACCTCGGGCAGTTCGTCGATCGACTCGGCGGCCAGGCGCCCGAGGGTGTCGATGAGCTGGGTGGAGTCGACCACCGGTGCCACCGGTTCGGCGTCCGGAAGCTGGCTGAGCAGCGTGGTGAGGGACCGGATCGCGTCCGCGTCGCCGACTGCCGGGAGGATCCTCGTGGGCATGGCCGCGTCTCACTTGTCCTTCGCGAGTTCGTAGGTGCGGTCCTGTTCCGGTACGGCGGTGTCGGTGCCGGGCGCGACGAGCGCGAGCCGGACCTCCTTGGCGAACGACTCCGCGTACGTGATGCGCTGGGCGTCGACGGTGGAGAGCGCGAAGGTGATGGGGACGGCGTCGGTGTCCTGCCGGGTGTTGTCGTCCTCGTCGGGCCGAAGGGCGGTCAGCTTGCCGACGTCGAGGACCCTGGCGTTGGTGACGATGATCTTGGACTGGTCGGGGTCGCCCTCGCGCTGTCCCTCGAAGGTGGCGTACACATTGACCTTGGCGTCCGCCGTGATCTTGCCGGCGACCCCGGTGGCCGCGTCGATCATGATGGCGACCTCCTGCTCCCCGGGCCGCAGCGCGGGCTGGTCGACGATCATGTCGCTCTGGAGCAGGGAGCCCGCCTTCAGCGTCGTCACGGCGACCTTGCCGCGGATCTCGGCGAGGTTGGTGACGGCGTTGCCGGACAGCCACCGCTCCGGCATCTCGATCTTCTCGAACTGGCCCGCGGTGAGGCTGGTGTAGGGCGCCACGTCGGCCTTGAGCTGATACGCCTCGACCTCGGGGCCGACCTTGGACTTCACGTCGTTGACGACGGACAGCACGCCGGCGAAGGCGCCGAGGGCGCACAGGACCGACAGGAGCAGGAGTATCACGCCGCGGCGCTGACGGGAGTTCATGAACCGTACAACCTCATCGGGGGGGGGTTGGGTCGAGCGGAGTCGGATGATGGAGCGGGCTCTTCTGGCTCACCAGGCGGGCAATTGTTTCCTCGGGCTCACCCGGCGGGCAATTGTTTCCGATGCCCGGGTGCGCTGTCGTACGCGAGGGCCTTTTGGTGAGCTGGCTGGTGCGCGGGCGAACCCGGTGACTCGGGTGAGGTCGCGGAGCAGAAGACGCAGCGGTCGCCGATGACGTCGATGCCGCACCAGTGGCAGGTGCTCTGCCGTACCGAGGTGACCAGTTGGTAGAGGACCGACAGGTCGGGCAGGAAGGTGCAGAACTCGATCAGCTTGCCGGTCCCCCACCACTGCGCGGACTCGGCCGGCAGCGCGGTTTCGCGCAGGCCCTGCACGCTCCAGGACTTGGCCAGGGTGGCGGTGACCCAGTCGGACTCGAGCTGGCCCCGGGCGACCAGCATCGACGTGGCGAACTCGGGGCCCGCGAGGGTGGCGCCGGGCCCGATGCGGACGAGCTGCGGCTGCGGGTGGGCGAGTACGCCGAACTGGCTGCCCGGCACCCAGGACTTGGCGTGCGACTTGAGGCCCACGGGAACACGGTCGAGCTTGGCGACGGAGCCGAGCAGCGCCCCGGCGTGGATGTAGTGGGTGAGCAGCCGGGCGGCCGAGGCGAGCACGCCGGGGCTCAGGTCGCAGGAGGCGAGCTGCCTCAACTGGCGGGCCAGCACGGCGAGTCCGAGGGGCGGCAGATCAGGACGGAACAGGGCGATCCGGTCGCTCTCCAGGAGGGAGCGCACGGTGAGCAGCCGTCGCTCGACCTCCCGGGGGACGGCCTGCGAGCACACGACGATCACATGCCCGTGCACGTCGATCAGCGACTGAAGTGCGGCCACCGACTGGTCGAGCGGCCGGCGGTCCAGGTCCGGCAGGACCGCGGCGGGCACGGTTCGCTCGTCCTGTGGCGACAGCGCCATGTCGGCGCTGGTCACAGCAATGGCAGTTGGCACGCGCAGCTCCCCGAATCCCATGCCCGTGGGCCCGTCCGGCGTCACTCCGGCGCACCCGGTCGACTTCACTGCGTGACTACCTGAGCACTGTATCCACGCCTCTGTGACCGGAGAACAGCGTTTCTGTGACTTCCTTCCGTTCTCCGTGGGTCAAAAGGGGAGGATTCAGGCGCAGTTGGGCAGCTGGACCGCGGGCACAAGGTGCCGTGACCAGAAACGCCCCGGGCTCGGGCCCGGGGCGTTCCTTGGACTCACTGGATCGGGGAGTCGGGCGGGGGGAGCCGGATGATGCGCTCCCGGTCGACGGCTTCGACGCCGTCGACCGCTTCCAGGGCCGGAATCCGGTCCTCCGCGACGGTGCCGGACAGCGTGCCGAGCACGGGCTGCTCGCCCGTGACCGTCAGCCCGGCCCGCCGCAGGGCCTCGACCACTTCCGCGAACCGGTCGGGGTCGACCGCGAGGATGACCCCGACCGGCTCGGAGTGGGACGACTCGCTCACGGGGCCTGGAGCAGGCCCGAGCCGACGTCCCTGATGGGCTGCATCAGCGGGAAGGCGCTGGACAGCAGACTGGCCTTGAGTTCGGCCGCGGAGGCGTTGGGGTTCGCCTGGACGAGCAGCGCGACGACGCCCGCGACGTGCGGCGTGGCCATGCTGGTGCCCATGAACCTCTGGTACCCGCCGCCAGGGGCGGCCGAGTGCACGTCGACGCCCGGCGCGGCGATGTTGACCTCGCCACCCTGGCTGTTGATGCCTCCGCAGGAGAAGAACGCCGTCTGCATCGCCTTGTCGAGTGCGCCCACCGCGAGGATGGAGGGGCAGTTGGCGGGCCGGTTGACGGGGTCGATCCTCCCGGGCCGACGGCTGTCGTTGCCCGCGGCGGCGACGATCAGTGTCCCGCGTTCGAGCGCACGCCGGGCCAGGATCTCGTACACCTGCGGGAAGAGCTCACCCGGCTTGACCGGAGCGCCGAGCGACATGGAGATCACGCGTGCGCCGCGGGCGACCGCCCAGGCCATGCCGGCCAGGATCTGGCCGTCCGTGCCACTGCCGTTGTTGTCGAGTACCTTTCCGGCGAGTACCCGCGCGTCGGGTGCCACGCCGTAGCGGGGCCCCGTCTGGGGTTTGGCCGGACCGGCGGCGGTGCCGATGCAGTGCGTGCCGTGGCCGAAGACGTCTTCGACACTCTCGCCCTGCACGAAGGAGGCCGTCTCCTCGATGCACCTGATCAGGTCCGGGTGGTCGGTGTCCACACCGGTGTCGAGGACGGCGATCTTCACATCGCGTCCGGTCATGCCGGAGATGTTGGCCCTGATCGCCTGGAGGCCCCAGGTCGTGTTCTGCTCGTCCCAGGCAGGGCCCTGGAACGCGGCGGCTTCGGCCTTGCTCTGCCGGGCGACCACTTCCTCGTCGCTGCGGTAGGCCGGGAAGAACTCGGTCGGCGCCTGCTGCGGGGCGGTGATCGGCGAGGCGTAGACCATGCGCTCCGGCTCCGCCGCGATGATCGAGTTCTCCGTCTCGGCCGTGGTCACCAGCGCGTGGCGCTGCTCGGGCCGCACTTCCACGACGGCGGCGGCGAGGTCTTCGAAGTGCACCGAGATGTCGGGGCGCTCGAGGAGTTCGGCGACGTTCGCGGTCTCGGTTCCCCGGACACGTTCGACGGACGCGATGTCGGCGGAGGAACGCAGCGCGTTCAGTCCGCTCTCCTGGTTACTCGGGTCGAGCAGGATCACGTACCGACCGGTGTACTCCGAGCCCTGTCCTCCGACGGGGCCACTGGGCCGATTGGGCTGCTCGCCGAAGGCGCGCCTGTCCATGGGGCCGTTCGCCATTGAATTTCCCACTTTCTGTGTGCTTCCCCCGGTTCGTGGACGCGCGCCAATTCACCGCGTGTAGGCGCCAAGAGTGGTGGGGCGCGGTTCAGCCGTGATCGACGCGTGATGCCGTCCCTTGCAAGGCAGTCCCTTGCCGGGCCGTCGGCATTGCCCTCCCTCGTTCACCGTCGCACCGGTCACGGGGGCCCGCAACACGGCGCCGCTGTCCGCGGGAGGGGGCTTCGAGGTGCGGCGGTCACCATCTGGCCGCCAGGGGAAGGATGTTCTTTCACGGACCCAACTGGTCGCGCATCGCGTCCGCGTCGCGCAGGGCCCAGTGCTCGACGATTCGGCCGTTGCGGACCCGGACCATGTCCATGCCGAGGACCTCGTAGCGTCGGCCGGAGGCCGTGTGGGTGCCCCGGAGGGTGTACCGGTTGGCGGAGGTGTCGCCGGAGACGAGGTTCTGTTCGATCGTCACCGAGACGTCGTGGAATGCACTGCCCGCGCTCACCGACTCCCACTTCTGACGCCAGGCGTCGCGTCCACGGTGATCGCCCTCCGTGCCTCCCCGGTGGTCGACGACCTCCGGATCGACCAGTGTCAGGGCGTCTTCGAGTCGGCCTTCCAGGATCTGCGCGTAGCTCTCGACGGTGCGCCGGTGGATCTCTCCTGGTCCTGCGTGTGCGGTGTCTTCCGTTCCCTGCGACATGCTGCGTCTCCCCTGCTGGTCACACCTGAGCGGAAAACGGGGACCTCCCCGTTCGCCAGGTTCGGCTACCGTAACCGGGGAAGTCCCCGATTAACAAGGAGGGTCATGCCATCGCAGAGCGCCGGACCCGCGCCGCGTCCGGAACCCCAGCGTCGTCGTCGCGCGGACGCCCAGCGCAACTACGACCTGCTCGTGGCCGCTGCCAGGGACGTCTTCCACCATCACGGCGTCGACGCCCCACTCGACGACATCGCCCGCCGGGCCGGCGTCGGCAACGCCACGATGTATCGGCACTTCCCGACGCGCCGCGAGCTGATCGTCGCCGTCTACTCCGGGGAAGTGGCCGAACTCTGCGCCCGAGGCCAGTCCCTGCTCGCCGAGGATCCTCCCGGCGATGCCCTCTTCGGCTGGCTTCAGGACTTCATCGCACACGTGGCAGCCAAGCGGGAACTGGCGTTGTCGATCACCGACGACCGCACCGGGCAGCGCTCCGCGCTGTTCGACCGCTGGCACCACTCGATGCACACAGCCGCGTCCGCGCTGCTGACCCGGGCGCAAAGCGCCGGTGCTGTCCGCTCCGACCTCGACGCCTCGGAGCTACTCGCCCTGGCCAACGGGATCGCTCTGACCGCCACCGACGCTACTCAAGCGGAGCGACTCGTCCTCCTTGTCAGACAGGGCACGGACACTCCTTCGGCACCGGACGACAGCATCCGCTGAAACTTGAGTACTGGTGGAGTACTACTGGAGTACTAGAAGAACTCCGACCACGGCTGATCCCAGACCTGCTTCACGCACAGGACCAGGAACAGCAGGCCCGCGATCGCCAGCATGCCGTTGCTCAGTGCCCCGTTGCGCCACTCCCTCGGTGTGCGGGCGGAGTTCAGGAGCCAGATCAGGGTGCCGGCCAGGAAGGGGAGGAAAGCGGCGCCCAGTACGCCGTACAGGATGACCAGGCGGAAGGGCTGGCCCTGGAAGAGCAGGACGATCGGGGGGAAGGTCAGCCAGAGCAGGTAGGCGCGGAAGGGCCAGGACTTCTCACGCTCGCCCGACGCGACCTCCTCGCCCCCTGCCTCCCCGCGCGAGCGGTAGCGCGCCACGAAGTCCGCGAACATCAGGCTCACGCCGTGCCAGACGCCGATCAGGGACGTGAAGGAGGTGGCGAAGAAGCCGATGAGGAAGAACTTCGCCGTAGCCGTGCCGTACTTGTCCTCCAGGATGTCGCTCAGCTGGATCAGGCCCTTGTCGCCGCTCGCGATCGACACGTTCGCCGAATGCAGCAACTCCGCGCCCACGAACAGCATCGCGACCACGAAGATGCCCGTCGTGGCGTAGGCGACGCGGTTGTCCAGGCGCATCACCTTCATCCAGCCCGTGTTCGTCCAGCCCTTGGCGTTGACCCAGTAGCCGTACGCGGCCAGCGTGATCGTGCCGCCGACGCCGCCGATCAGGCCCAGGGTGTTGAGGATCGAGTCCTTCTCGTCGGGGAGGACGGGGAGCAGGCCCGCGAAGGCGTCGGCCAGGTTGGGGGTGACCCTGATCGCCAGGTAGACAGTGACCACGAACATGACGCCCACCAGGACCGTCATGACCTTCTCGAAGACCGCGTACTTGTTGAACCAGACGAACACCAGGCCGACCAGGCCGCAGGCGATGCCCCACGATTTCAGGTCCATGACGTCCGGGAACAGGGCCTGGAGGGGGAGTGCGCTCGACGACATCGCCGCGGCGCCGTAGACGAAGCCCCAGATCACCACGTAGACGACGAAGAACCACGTCGTCCAGCGGCCCAGGCTCGCCCAGCCCTCGAAGAGGGTGCGGCCGGTGGACAGGTGCCAGCGGCCGGCCGCCTCGGCCAGGGAGATCTTGACCAGGCAGCCGATGACGGCCGCCCACAGGAGGGTGTAGCCGAAGTTGCTGCCCGCGATGAGCGTGGCGACGAGGTCGCCGGCGCCGACGCCGGTCGCGGCCACGACGATTCCCGGGCCGATGTACTTCCAACTGGACTTTCGGGGTACCGAGGTGGGCGCCGTCCCTGTCGCTGCGTTGTCCGTGGTGTCCGCCATGCCGATCAAGAAAGCGTAAAGAGGACGGGGGCACAAGAGGGCGTGCGGTGAAGGAACCCGCTGGAAACCGGTACTCAACCGGTGCTCAACCGGTGCTGGGGCGGGCACTACCGCTGTCGCCGGCCGCAGCCCTCGACCGCGCACGTGCCGAGTTCGAACCAGACGGTCTTGCCCGGTCCGTCCTGGTGGCAGCCCCAGCGCAGGGCGAGCGCGTCCACCAGGAACATCCCCCGGCCGCTCTCCGAGGTCCCCGCCGCGAGGACCTGCGGGGTACGGCGGCCGGAGTCGGCGACCTCGCAGCGCAGGACGCCGTGTGCGGCGGTCAGGGTGAGTTTGAAGCGGCTCGCGGAGTGCAGCAGGGCGTTCGTGGCCAGCTCGCTGACCAGCAGTTCCGCAGCGTCCAGCACCTCCTCCCGGTCGGCCAGACCCCATCCCTCCAGATGTCTGCGGACCTCGGCGCGGGCCTCGCGGACTGCGGACGGACGTGGGTCGTACTCGACGCTCAGATGGCCTGCGCCCAGGGGCGGTTGTGGGTAGGCGCCGTATCGAGGGTCGGGGTCCGGGAGGGCTCCCCCGGAAAGTCGCAGCATGTCTTTCAGGGTGTCCTCCCCCGGCCCGCCTTGAACGGGGAGGACTACCCGATTCTGTACCTGTACCCGTACCTGCCCGGACCTGCCCGTACCTGTACGGCTCTTGCCGCTACGCGTACTGGAGGCGGACCGTCGCCCCGCGTACGTCGTCGCGGACGTCGACGTACGCGCAGACCTGCCGCGCGTACCACAGGCCCTGGCCCGGCTCCGGTTCGGCGGCCGTCGGCGGCGGGACGAAGCCGGCGAGCGGGTCGGTGACGTGGCGCGTGGAGCGCAGTTCGCAGACGCAGGCCGGTCCCTCGCCCCACAGCAGGGCGCCGGTGAGCGGGCCGAGGGATGCCGCCGCCTCGGCGACGGCCGTGGCGAACAACTCCGCGTCCGCGACGGCCAGTCCACGGGCCCGCGCCCGCTGCCGTACGACGTCGGCGTCCGGCCGTTCGAGTGGTTCCGCGTCGGCGGGAGGCGAGGGCAGGGGTACGGCGTCCAGCTCGGCGGCGATGCGTGCCGGGGGCTCGTGGACGCCCGTGCCGGGGTGGGCGCGGCGGGCCGCGGCGATGACGGCGTGGCCGGCGGTGCGGGTGTCGTAGGCGCACAGGACGGTCGTCGCGAAGGGGGCGAAGAGGAGGTTGGCGAGGGCCTCGTAGCGGATCCACTCGGCGGTTTCGCGCGGGGAGCGACCGGCGCGGCCGTTCCAGACGGGCTCCATGAGGAGGTGGATACGGCCGCCGGGGCCGGCGTGCGCGGTGAGGTAACCGGCGGCCTGGGCCACGGCGTTGGCGGCGGAGCCGGTGTACCAGTCGGTGTGCGGGATGAGGGTGACGTTCTCGGCGTCTGCGGCGAGGGTGTCGCGCAGGAGGTCCAGTTTGTCGGGGGCGGCGATGGCCACGGGTGCGGGTTCGCCGGTCGCCGTCGCGATGAGGCCTTCGGTGAGGAAGGGGAGGGCGGCGGCCACGAATGCGTCGTCGGTGCCGAAGACCGCCATACGGTGGTCGAAGGTGTCGTTGGGCATGCGGATTCCCCTGGGTTCCTGGGTTCTGGTTCCTGGGTTCTGGGTTCTGGGTTCTGGGTTCTGGGTTCTGGGTTCTGGGTTCTGGGTTCTCGGTGGTGCGCGGCACGACTGCCCGCGGCGGCGCGGGTGCCGTCAGCGCGGGTGCCGTCAGCGCTGTGCCGTCACCCAGGCGGCGATCTGGCTGCGGTTGTTGAAGCCGAGTTTGCTGAGGATGCGTTCCACATGGCCTTCGGCGGTGCGGCGGGCGATCACCAGGCGGTCGGCGATCTGCTGGTTGGCGAGGCCCTCGGCGACGAGTTCGGCGACCTGGGCCTCCCGGCGGGTGAGGCGGATCTCGGGCGCGCAGTTCACCGGCCCTTCGGTGTCGGGGTGTTCGGGCAGGCCGGTCTCCTGGAGGGCGTATCCGACGATCTCCGCGAGTCGGAGGCCGGCGCCGCGCTCGTAGGCCTGGGTGAAGGGGGACCGTCCGATGGCGTCGAGGGCGTGCCGTTCGCTGTCCCCGCGGGTGGCGTTGAGGGCCTTCGAGCCCCAGCGGTCGCGGTCGACGGCGGTCCAGACGCGGTCGGCGCCGCCTATCAGTACGGCCGCGCGTTCGTGGGCGCCGCCCTCGGTGGCGATGAGCGCGGCCAGGTCGAGGGTGAGGGCGATGCCGAGGACGTCGTTGAGGGCGAGTTTGAGGCGCAGGGCCGCACGGACGTGCCGTTCGGCGCGGGGCCAGTCCCGCTTCACGGTGTGGGCCAGGGCGAGCATCCGCAGGACGTAGGAGCGCACCCATTCCTCGCCGTGCTCCTCGCAGAGGCTCAGGGCCTTCTCGCAGACCTCGACGGCCCGGTCGGCCTCGCCCAGGAAGCCGAGGGCGCAGGCGAGTTCGACCTGGTCGAGGCCGACGATGCTGAGGTGCTCGCCGGGGACGCGGCCGCGGGCGACGCCGGCCTCGAAGTGGGCCAGCGCGGCCGGGAGGTCGTCGGTGAACAGCCGGATGACGCCGACGGCGTAGTCGGCGTGGGCGGCCTCGGCCGCGTCGCCGAGACGGTGGGCGAGCGCGCGGGCGTCCTCGGCGCGGCGGCGACCCCGGGCGAGGTCCGCGGGGCAGCCCGCGAGGAGCCCGGCGACCCACAGAGCGCGGGCTCGCTCGCGGGTCGGCTCGGGGTTGGCCTCAAGGGCGCGGTCGAGCCAATAGCGGCCCTCGCGGGGGGCGCCGCAGGCGTGCCAGTAGAACCACAGGGTGCCGGCGAGACGCAGCCCGGCGAGCGCCTCCCCCGGCCCCGTGAGGCTGAAGTCCAGTGCCGCGCGCAGATTGTCCTGCTCGGCCCGCAACCGGGCGACGATCTCCCGCTGGCCCGGCCCGAACCAGGCGGCTTCGCATGCGGCGGCCAGGGCCTGCATACGGTCCCGGTGGCGGCGTCGGGCAGCGGTCTCCTCCCCCTCCAGCTGCCGCAGCTTGTCGAGGCCGTAGTGCCGCAGGGTGTCCAGAAGCCGGTAGCGCACGCCACCGTCGGGTCCGGACTCCCGGCACAGGACGGACTTGTCGACGAGCCCGGCGACGGCTTCGAGGACGTCGTACGACTGAATCCGCTCACGGTACGCACCGACGGTGCGGCCCGCGCCGACGGTGCGGCCCGCGCCGACGGTGCCGCCCTCACCGACTGCGCCGAGCGCTCCACCCGCGCCGTCCGCGCCGTTCGCGCTGACCGGGGCGACCGGGCCGACCGGGCCCCCTGCGCCGACTGCTCCGTCCGCACCAACCCCGCCGCCCGCACCGACCGGACCGTTGGCGCTAACCGCACCGACCGCAGCGACCGGAACGACCGGCCCGCCCGCGCCAACTGCTCCGCCCGCACCCTTCACACCAACCCCGCCGCCCGCACCGACCGGACCGTTGGCGCTAACCGCACCGCCCGCAGCGACCGGGACGACCGGCCCGCCCGCGCCAACCACGCCAACTGCTCCGCCCGCACCATTCACACCAACCCCGCCGCCCGCATCGTTCGCGCCGACCGGACCGCCTTCGCCGACCGCGCCGCCCGAACCGTCTACTCCGTCCGCTCCGTCCAGGCCGCTCGCACCGCCCGCGCCTACCACGCCAGCTGCTCCCTCCGCACCGCCGACGCCAATCGCCCCGCTTGCACCATCGGCCCCGGCTGCTCCGCCAGCACCGTCCGCACCGCAACCGCCGCCAGCACCAAATGCTCCGCCAGCACCGCCAGCACCGCCAGCACCGACTACTCCGTCCGCTCCGACCGGGCCGCTTGCACCGACCGCACCGCCGGCGCCAGGGGGACCGACCACTCTGAACGGACCGACCCCGTCGCCAGCGCCAAGCGCACCGACTACTCCGAACGGACCGGCCCCGTCGCCAGCGCCAACTGCTCCGTCCGCACCGCCGGCGCCTACCACGCCAACCGCACCGCCCGCCCCGGCGGCTCCGCCAGCGCGAACCGGACCGACTGCTCCGACCGGACCGCCCCCGCCGCCCACACCCACCTCGCCATCCACGCTTGCCGTCCCGACCGCGCCAATCTCACCGACCTCACCGGCCTCACCGACCTCACCACCCCCATCCCCCACCCCATCCGCACCGACCGCCTCAGCCGTCTCCAAGTCGAAGCCGCCGGGTGAAACCGACAGCCGGGCCCACACCAACCGCTCCCGCTCGGTGCACAGTTCGTGGCTCCAGTCGATCGCGGCGCGCAGGGTCTGGTGGCGGGGCAGGACTGCGGGGCTGCCGGCGGACAGCAGGCGGTAGCGGTCGTCGAGGCGTTCCAGGAGTTGTTCGACGCTGAGTACGCGCATGCGGACGGCGGCGAGTTCGATGGCGAGGGGGAGGCCGTCCAGGCGCCGGCACAGGCGGGCCACGGCGGCGCGGTTGTCGGCGGTGAGCCGGAAGCCGGGGACGACGGCGGCGGCGCGGTCGGCGAAGAGGGCGAGGGACGGATAGCCGTCGGCCGCGACGAGGTCGCCGTCCGGGTCGGGCACGGGCAGCGGCCGTACCTCGAGGAGGTGTTCCTCGGTGAGGCCGAGGCGGTGGCGGCTGGTGGCGAGGATCCGGACACCGGTGGTGCCGCGCAGCAGGGCGGCGGCGAGGTCGACGCAGGCGGGCAGCAGGTGTTCGCAGTTGTCGACGACGAGGAGGAGGCGCCGGTCCCGCAGCTGTTCGACCAGGGCGTCCAACGGCGGTTGCACGGAGTGGTCGTGGAGGCCGAGGGCGTCGGCGGCGGCGAGCGGGACGAGCGCCGGGTCGTGCAGGCCGGCCAGGTGCACGAAGCGCACGCCGTCCGGGAAGGCGCGCTCGACGCGGGCCGCGATGCGTACGGCGAGGCGCGTCTTGCCGACGCCGCCCGGGCCGGTCAGCGTGACCAGGCGGGCCCGGGCCAACAGCTCGCGGCCCTCCGCCTGTTCACGGCGCCGGTCGACGAAGCTGGTCGTCTCGACCGGCAGGTGACAGTCCCGTCGTGGCGCTGATCCGCCCATGATCAGCCTCCCGTTGCCGAACCCTCACCCTCTCCGGAGCACGGCATATATGCACGCGACGGTCACACCACCGGGTGCACTTTGCCCGAGGGCACCCTGCCGGGGAGGGGCCCGCGTACACTGCCCGGCCGTTCACCCCGGCCGTTCACCCCGGCCGTTCACCCCGGCCGTTCACCCCGGCCGTTCACCCCGGCCGTTCACCGCTCGGTTCACGCCACCGCGCCCTGAGTCACTCTTGACCTGCTCATGCCATACATCGACGATGAGCGGCACTCCCCGTTCCGGAGATCCCGGAATTCCTGGAGAAACTAGGAGACTTCATGCGACTTCGCATACGAGGCTCAGGCGCCCGTGGCGGCAGACGCTACGCCGCTCTGGCCGCCGTCCTCGCCCTCGCCCTCGCGGCCCCGCTCTCCGCGAACCTCGACTCCGCGAACGCCGACAGCGCCCAGAAGGCCGCACCGTCCGTGGGCGACGTCCGCCAGTACGAGATCCACCAGCACACGACTCCCCTGACCCGTACGGCCATTCAGCGGACCGGAGTCACCGTCGACGAGGCCGACGAGGAGACGGTGGTGGTCTCCGGCCGCGCGGACCAGATCAGCAGGCTGCGGCAACTCGGCTACCAGGTGACGGCCTTGGGCACGGCCCCGGACCGGTCGAGCGGCGAGGGCGGCGTACGGCTCCTCGACTTCCCCTCGGCCGACTCGCGCTACCACAACTACGCCGAGATGAACGCGGAGATCGACACCCGCCTCTCGGCGTACCCGAGCATCATGAGCAAGCGCGTGATCGGGAAGTCGTACCAGGGCCGGGACATCGTCGCCATCAAGATCAGCGACAACGTGGCCACAGACGAGGCCGAGCCCGAGGTGCTGTTCACCCACCACCAGCACGCGCGTGAGCACCTGACGGTGGAGATGGCGCTGTACCTGATCCGCGAGCTCGGGGCGGGCTACGGCTCCGACTCCCGGGTCACCAGCATGGTGAACAACCGCGAGATCTGGATCGTGCCCGACCTCAACCCGGACGGCGGCGAGTACGACATCGCGAGCGGCTCGTACCGCTCGTGGCGCAAGAACCGGCAGCCCAACAGCGGTTCCTCGTACGTCGGGACGGACCTGAACCGCAACTGGGCCTATCGGTGGGGCTGCTGCGGCGGTTCTTCGGGCTCGACGTCCTCGGAGACGTACCGGGGTACGGCCGCGGAGTCGGCGCCGGAGGTCAAGGTCGTCGCCGACTTCGTGCGCAGCCGGGTGGTCGGCGGAGTGCAGCAGATCAAGGCGGGCGTCGACTTCCACACGTACAGCGAGCTGGTGCTGTGGCCCTTCGGGTACACCACCGCGAACACGACGACCGGGATGACGGCCGACGACCGGAACGCCTTCGCGGCCGTCGGGGGGAAGATGGCCGCGAGCAACGGGTACACGGCGGAGCAGTCGAGCGACCTGTACATCACGGACGGGTCGATCGACGACTACCTCTGGGGTTCGCACAAGATCTTCGGCTACACGTTCGAGATGTACCCGTCGTCCAGTTCCGGAGGGGGGTTCTACCCGCCCGACGAGGTGATCGAGCGGGAGACCTCTCGGAACCGGGACGCGGTGCTGCAGTTGCTGGAGAACGCGGACTGCATGTACCGGTCGATCGGGAAGCAGACCCAGTACTGCTAGGGGTCGCCCCTTACTCGGCGACTTCCTCGGCGACTTCCTCGGCGTCTTCGTCGAAGTAGGCGTCCAGGACCGCGTCCAGTTGCTCGTCCCACTCCTTGAAGCGGCTCCTGGCCGTCGCCTCGATCTCGATCGGGTACCAGCGGCGGTCAGGGGTGTGCACCGTGATGGTGAACCGCTTGCCGAAGCGGGGGGACTCCGTCTCGACCGCGCCGATCTCGTCCCAGCGGAAGTCGCACCGCTGGTCGTCGAGCATCAGGCGTACGCCCTTGTGGTCGGCGACGATCTTCGCGCGGCGATCGGAGGCCTCGAAGACGGGGCCGTCGGGGATCTCCTCGACCTCCTCTTCTTCGGACTCCGCGGACTCCTCGGACTCCGAGGACCCTTCGGGGGCGGACCCCTCGGGGGCGGCTTCCTCCGTGTCCACGGCCTCGGTGTCCTCGGCCTCCGCCGACTCGACGTCCGCCGACTCGGCGTCCTTCGACTCCGCGTCCCGCGATTTGGCATCCGCCGGCTCGCCGGACACGGGTGGCGTGAGCCCGGGGATGAATGCCGGGTCGAATCCGGCGCCTTCCAGGGGCTGGCTGCTCGAACCTATGCGCTGCTCCACAGCGGGCAGTATGGTCGACAATCCTGTGTTGGACACAGCCAGCCCCTACTTCGTTATCAGACGACTACAACCGGCACCGACCGCGCCGCTGTTCGCCCGACGTACGACGGCCCTACGACAGCCCTACGACGGCCTGGAAAGACGGCCTAGAAAGTGGCCCTCTGCTCGCAGGTCGTGGTGAGGGTGTCTCCGGGGTCGCCGAGCGCCCTGTCGAAGTCGCCCGGGGCTTCGCCGCAGCCCACCGTGTCGCCGGCGCCGCCGTCGCGCACGTTGATCGTGTCGTTGCCGCTGCCGGTCTGTACGGTGTCCGCGCCCGACCCGGCGTCGACGACGGCGCCGACCGGGGCGTCGACGAGGAGGCTGTCCGCCTGGTCGCGCAGAACGACGTTGAGCCGGGCGACGGGGAGGGGGCCGCAGTCGACGAGCGTGGCGTCGTTGGGATTCGGCCGCGAGCAGCCCGGGCCTGCCGCGACACCCGAAATGTCCCTGACGAGCAGGCGGTTGTTGGTGACGAAGACCGTGACGGTGTTCGTCGCCCCGACCCGGGCGCTGAGCGAGACGGTGCCGCTGAAACGGACCGCCGTGAGGCCGGGCGGTTCCTGGGCTTCGGCGGGGGTGGCGCACACGGGCAGGAGGAGACCCGCTATCAGGGCCGGAACGGCCGCTCGCTTCAAAGTGCTGCGCTCGATCTTCATTCTGTCTCTTCTCTCCTTCGTGCCGTTCGGAGAGGGCGCCTGTGACCGACGGCCTCGGCGCCAGTGAAACAGTGCGTGTTCGCATGTGCGCATTCTGTTACGTACGTTCGAGTGGTGGGCCCACGGGCGACGACGTGCGACGACGTGCGACGACGTGCGACGACATGGGCCCACCACGCACCCGCTAAACGAACACGCTCAACACCGCCGCCACCACGAAACCCGCCACCGACAGCACCGTCTCCAGCACGGTCCACGTCTTCAGGGTGTCCCGCTCGCTGATACCGAAGTACTTCGCCACCATCCAGAAGCCGCCGTCATTGACGTGCGAGGCGAAGATCGAGCCGGCCGAGATGGCCATGATGACGAGGGCGACGAAGGCCTGGGAGTGGTCGCCCTCGGCGAGCAGGGGGGCGACGATGCCCGCCGTGGTGACGATGGCGACCGTCGCCGAGCCCTGGGCGACCCGCAGGACCACGGAGAGCAGGTAGGACAGCACGATCACCGGCAGGCCCACGTCGTTGAACGTGTCCGACAGCGCCTGGGCGACCCCGCTGGCCTTGAGGACCGCGCCGAAGATGCCGCCCGCGCCGACGACGAGGAGGATGTTGCCGACCGGCTTCAGCGAGGCCGTCGACACCGTCTCCAGGGACTTGCGGGACCAGCCGCGGCGGATGCCGAGGAGGTAGTACGCCAGCAGCAGGGCGATCGTGAGGGCCACGAACGGGTGGCCGAAGAACTCGATCACCGAGCGGCCGGTGGAGGGGTCCAGGGCGATCGACGAGAAGGTGGCGGCGAGGATCAGGATCAGCGGCGTACCGATGATGCCGAGGACCGTGCCGAGCGGTACGGGGCTCTCCCGGGGCTCCACGCCCGTCTCCCGCTGCTCGCTGATCACGGCGAGCTTGGCTTCCTCCGCCGCCTCGACCATGTCCTGCGGTACGGCGACGAAGATGCGGCGGCCGACCCACGCCGAGTAGGCCCAGGCGGCCAGCACGGCAGGGATGCCGCAGGCGATGCCCATGAGGATGACCCAGCCGAGGTCCACGTGCAGGAGGCCGGCGGCCGCGACCGGGCCGGGGTGCGGTGGCAGGAACGCGTGGGTCATCGACAGGCCCGCCAGCAGCGGCAGGCAGTAGAGCAGGATCGACTTGCCGGAGCGCTTCGCCGCCGCGTAGACGATCGGCGCGAGGACGAAGATGCCGACGTCGAAGAAGACCGGGATGCCGAAGATGAGGCCGGTCATGCCCATCGCGAGCGGGGCGCGCTTCTCGCCGAACAGGTTCAGCAGCCTGGACGCCAACACCTCGGCGCCGCCGCTGACTTCGAGGATCGCGCCGAGCATCGTGCCGAGGCCGATGATGATCGCGACATGGCCGAGGATGCCGCCCATGCCGGACTCGATGGTGGACACGGCGTCCGACCGCTGGACCGTGCCGAAGAGTTCGGTGACCGACAGACCGGCGAGCAGGCCGACGGCTATGGAGACCGCGAGCAGCGCGACGAACGGCTGGAGTCTCGCCTTGATGATCAGGAAGAGCAGGAGCGCGATGCCGATGGCGGCGACGGTCAGGAGGCCCGCCGTACCGTCGATGAGGAGGAGCAGTCCGCCGGTGTGGGGTGGGGACGTCGTGGACAATTGGGGGTCCTCTGGGTAAATGCATAGTGCTTTCGGGCAGGGGGGATCCCGGCACGGCGCCCCGAAGGGCGCCATGCCGGGTACGGCGTGCGGGAGTTGAGGGAGCGTCAGCCGGGCTCAGCCCAGGACGGCGAGTGCGTCGATCTCGATGAGAAGCCCGGCGGGGAGGCCGACGTAGACCGTCGTGCGGGCGGCCGGAGGCGCGGTGAGCCCCTGCTCCTCGAAGTAGGTGTTGTAGATCCCGTTCATCTCGGCGAAGTGGTCCACGTCGGTCAGATAGACGCGGATCATCATCACGTCGTCCCAGGAGGCGCCGCCCTCCTCCAGGACCGACTTGACGTTGTCGAGGGTCTGGAGGGTCTGCTCGCGCAGGGTCGGCCCGGCGGGCGTCGGGGGCTGACCCTCGACCGCGGGCAGGAAGCCGACCTGGCCGGCGACCTGGAGGATGTTGCCCTTCCTGACGCCGTGCGAGAACTTCGCGGGCGGGGTGGTGTGGGTCTTGGGGACGAGCGCGATCTTCTCGGTCATGCGGGGCCCTTCGCTGAGGTTCTGCCGGAGTACTCCCCGCTGATCGCGTCGGCGGTGCGGCGGACCAGTGGGAGCAGGGTGAGGAGTTCGTCGGCGGTGACGACGACGTTCGGCGCGGAGACCGACATCGCGGCGACGACCTTGCCGTCGGCACCGCGGATCGGCGCGGCGACGCAGTTGATGGACTCCTCGTGGCCGCCGAGGTCGGTGGCCCAGCCCTGTTCGCGCACCTTCTCCAGCTCCCGCAGGAAGGCCGGGGCGTTGGGCGTCGAACGGGCCGTGTACAGGGGGTATTCGAGCTTGTCGGCGATGACGCGGCGTTCGGCCTCGGGCAGATCGGCGAGCAGCAGCTTGGCGACCGCCGCGACGGTGATGGCGACGGGCTTGCCGATCCGCGAGTACATCCGCACCGGGTACCGGCTCTCCACCTTGTCGATGTAGAGGACCTCGTCCTCCTCGTAGACGGCGAGGTGGACGGTGTGCCCGCACTGTTCGTTGAGGCGGGCGAGGTGGGGGTGGGCGATCTCGCGGATGTCGAGGTTCTCCATCGCCTCCTGGGCGAGCGAGATGAGCCGGGCGCCGAGGCGGTAGCGCTGGTCGGACTGGCGGTAGACCAGGCCGTGCTCGTGCAGGGTGCGCAGCAGGCGCAGCGCCGTGGACTTGTGGACGCCGAGGCGGTCGGCGACCTGCCCCAGGTCGGCGGGGCCCTCGGCGAGCAGCGGCAGGATGCTGAGCGCGCGGTCGACGGTCTGGCTCATGGGATGCGTACCTCCTCGTCGGCCCGGCCCGCTGCCTGTGTCCAGCCGGGACCGAGTCGAAGTGTCCCCCACGCGGTGTCGTCGAGGGCGGCCAGCCGGTCGGCGTGGTCGCGGGCGGGCGGCGCGGCGAGGTCGCCGGGGGCGGTGAGGGCGGCGGCGGCCCAGAGGTGGCCGTGCCGGAGGCGGTCGCGGACGGGCAGCCCGCGCAGGGTGGCGGAGAGGAACCCGGCGGCGAAGGCGTCACCGGCTCCCACGGCCGCGACGACCTCGACACGCAGGGCGGGGACGAAGGTGACCTCCTGCTTGTCGTACACGGTCGCGCCGCCCTTGCCGTGCTTGACGACCAGCACATCCGGCTCGGGCAGCGCCCTGCGCAGCTCCTCGGCGCCGTACCCCCACGCGTCCCGCGCCTCGTCCTCCCCCACGAACACGAGGTCGCTGCCGCGGGCCAGAGCGAGCAGGACCTCGCCCGCCTCGGCCGGGTCGGGCCACAGGCTCTCCCGGTGGTTGAGGTCGAAGGAGACCAGCGGGCGGCCGGGCCGCTGAGCGGTGAGCTCCCGCAGCAGGCCCAGGCAGCCTTCGGACAGCGCGGCCGTGATCCCCGACAGGTGCAGGACCCGCCCCGCCCGCACCGCCGCCAAGTCCATGTTCTCCACCGCCATCCCGGAGGCCGCCGACCCGGCCCGGTAGTACGCCACCTCGTGGGCCTCGGTGGCCCGGTCCCCCGCCGTACGGAAGTACACGCCCGTCGGACGCGCCGCATCCCGCCGGACGGCGGACACGTCGACGCCGTGGGCACCGATCGCCTCGACCAGATGATCGCCGAACCCGTCCGTCCCCACCCGGCTGACCCACCTCACCGAGTGCCCGGCGGCGGCCAGCGCGCACGCCACATTCGACTCCGCGCCCCCGATCTCCCGCTCGAAGGACGGAACGTCGGCGAGGCGGCCCGGCCGGGAGGGCAGGAAGGTGACCATGGACTCGCCGAGCGCGATGACGTCCACGACGTCGGGGGCGTCGCGAGGTCCGGTGATGGTCACGATCGTCGTAGCTCCTGAGCCTTGTGCGGGGCGGGGCTCCGTTGACCCCGCATTGGCCGAGATGTTAGACAGCAGTAAGCGATATACGCAATGAGCGTTGCAAATAGCGCAACACACCCGATCAGGGAGGCTCCATGGCCACCGAAGCCCTCGCCCGCCTCGCCGCGGACCGCGTCGACCACCGCTTCAAGGGCCTCCCCCCGGACGCCGACGGCCTGACCGTCGGCGAACTGGCCGCCCAGCGCCGCAACCTCTTCACCGGCGGCTTCGCGACGCCCGTGCTCGCCCTGTCCGCCGAGCGCCTGGAACACAACCTGAGACTCATGGAGACGTACGCGACCCGGCACGGCCTCGCCTTCGCCCCGCACGGCAAGACCTCCATGGCCCCGCAGCTCTTCCACCGCCAGATCGAGCACGGCGCCTGGGGCATCACGCTCGCGGTACCGCACCAGGTACGGGTGGCCCGGGCCTTCGGTGTCCAGCGGGTCTTCCTCGCGAACGAGCTGGTCGACCCGGCCGCGCTGCGCTGGATCTCCGCCGAGCTGGAGGCGGACGAGGCCTTCCGTTTCGTCTGTTACGTCGACTCCGTGCGCGGGGTGGAGCTGATGGACGCGGCACTGACGGGAGCCGGGGCCCGCCCCCTGGACGTCGTCGTCGAGCTCGCGGCCGGCGAGGGCGCCCGTACCGGCGTCCGTACGGAGGCGGAGTGCGCGGCGGTGGCGGATGCGGTGGCGGGGACGCGGACCCTGCGCCTCGTCGGTGTCGCGGGCTACGAGGGCGAGGTCCCGCGCGCCGATCCGGAGCGGGTGCACGCGTGGCTGCGGCGGCTGGTGGCGATGGCAGTGGACTTCGACAAGGCCGGGCGGTTCGCGGGTGCCGAGGAGATCGTGGTGAGCGCCGGCGGCAGCGCCTGGTTCGACGCGGTGGCCGACGTCTTCGCCGAGATCCCCGAACTGTCCGCGCCCGTCCTGAAGCTGCTGCGCTCGGGGGCCTACGTCTCGCACGACGACGGCCACTACCGCAAGCTGACCCCCTTCAACCGGGTCCCCGAGGAGGGCGCCCTGGAGCCGGCCTTCCGGCTGTGGACGCAGGTGGTGTCCCGGCCGTCGGCCGAGCAGGCCTTCGTGAACGCGGGCAAGCGGGACGCGGCGTACGACCTCGACCTGCCCTTCGCCCAGGTCGTCCGCCGGGACGGCGTGGAGCGCCCGGCGACCGGCATCGAGGTGACGGCCCTGTCCGACCAGCACGCCTGGCTGCGGACGGCCCCCGAGGCGGACCTCGAAGTCGGCGACTGGCTGGGCCTGGGCCTCTCCCACCCGTGCACGTCCTTCGACAAGTGGCAGCTGATCCCCCTCGCCGAGGCGGACGGCACGGTCGTCGACTACATCCGTACGTTCTTCTAGGAGAGGGCCGGTCATGGAAGAGCTCGTCATCCGGGACGCGGACGTCGTGGACGGCTCCGGCGCCCCCTCGTACCGCGCCGATGTGGTCGTCGACGGCGGCCGGATCGTGTCGATCGTCCAGGAGGCCGCGGCGGCGGGCTGCCAACGCCCCGAGGCGCGCAGGGAGCTGGACGCCGAGGGCCTCGTCCTCTCCCCCGGCTTCATCGACATGCACGCCCACAGCGACCTGGCGCTCCTGCGCGACCCCGACCACAGCGCCAAGGCCGCGCAGGGCGTGACCCTCGAAGTCCTCGGCCAGGACGGGCTGTCGTACGCGCCGGTCGACGACCGTACGCTCGCCGAGGTGCGCCGCGCGATCACCGGCTGGAACGGGTACGGCGACGACCTCGACTTCGACTGGCGGTCGGTGGGCGAGTACCTCGCCCGGCTGGATGGGGGCATCGCCGTGAACGCGGCCTACCTCATCCCCCAGGGCACGGTCCGCGCGCTCGCCGTCGGCTGGGAGGACCGCGAGGCCACGCCCCAGGAGCTGGACCGGATGCGGCAGCTGGTCGCGGAGGGCATGGAGCAGGGCGCGGTCGGCATGTCCTCCGGGCTGACCTACACGCCCGGCATGTACGCCAAGGACGCCGAACTGACCGAGCTGTGCCGGGTGGTGGCGTCGTACGGCGGCTACTACTGCCCCCACCACCGCTCCTACGGGGCCGGGGCCCTGGAGGCGTACGAGGAGATGGTGGCCCTGAGCCGGGAGGCGGGCTGCTCCCTGCACCTGGCGCACGCCACCATGAACTTCGGCGTGAACAAGGGCCGGGCCCCACAGCTGCTGTCCCTGCTGGACGACGCGCTCACCGCCGGAGCCGACATCAGCCTGGACACCTACCCCTACACGCCAGGCTCCACCACGCTCGCCGCCCTGCTGCCCAGTTGGGCGAGCGAGGGCGGCCCGGAGGAGATCCTGAAACGGCTGACCGAACCGGAGACGGCGGAACGCATCCGCCACCACCTGGAGGTCGTCGGCGCGGACGGCTGCCACGGCGTACCCGTCGAGTGGGACACGATCGAGATCTCCGGCGTGACGGATCCTGGGCTCACCGACCACGTCGGCCGTACGGTCCAGGAGTCGGCGGACCTGCGCGGCGAGGCCCCCTGGACGACCGCCCACCGCCTCCTGGTCGAGGACCGGCTGGGCTCGACGATCCTCCAGCACGTCGGCCACGAGGAGAACGTACGGGCGATCATGCGGCACCCCGTCCACACCGGCGGCTCCGACGGCATCCTCCAGGGCGCCAAGCCGCACCCGCGGGCGTACGGCACCTTCCCCCAGTATCTCGGCCGGTACGTACGGGAGTTGGGCGTGCTCTCCCTGGAGAGTTGCGTCGCACACCTCACCTCGCGCCCCGCGGCCCGGCTGCGACTGCCGGACCGCGGGCTGGTCCGCGAGGGATACAAGGCGGACCTCGTGCTGTTCGACCCGGCCACGGTCGCGGCGGGCTCCACCTTCGAGCAGCCCCGGGTGCTGCCGACCGGCATCCCGTACGTCCTGATCGACGGCCGTTTCGTCATGGAGGACGGGCGGCGGACGGACGTACTGGCGGGGCGGGCGGTGCGCAGGACCGCGTGACTCTTACGGCTTGGGCAGGGTGCACCCGCTGCGGCTCAGGTCGAGCTTGTTGTCGAGGCCGAAGCAGGCCGGGATCTGGTAGGTCTCCTGGGCGTAGTTGATGCCCTGGCGGACGGTGACCGTGCCGTTCGCGTCGACCTCGCACGGGTTGTTGTCGGTGCAGCGCCCGCCGTCCTCGTTGCCGGTGTTGTTGACGGCGACGACCTTGCCGGTGGCGTTGTCGATGACGGGCGAGCCCGAGGTGCCGCCGATGGTCTGGCAGGCGGAGGTGTAGCGGACCGAGTCCTTCCAGGTCCAGGCGCCTTCCTTGAGGCGGTAGGCGAAGCCGTCGACGTTGCAGGCGTAGGTCCGCTTCCAGTAGCCGGAGACCACCGTGATCGCGGTGCCGGCGGTGGGGTGCGTGTCGTTGAGCGTGAGCGCACTGAGGCCGTACGAGCTCTTGATCTGCGCGTATGTGGTGGTGAGCTGGTACAGCGAGACGTCCGTGTCGGTCATCGTCGCGTACGCGATCTTGCTGGCGCGCAGGGTCGCGACCCGGGTGCCGGCGGAGTTGAGCAGGCCGAAGGTGCGGGTGGAGGCCTGGTCGACGATGACCTCGCCGGCCGCCGGGAAGCCGCTCTCCAGGCAGTGGCCGTTGGACATCACCATCGCCGGGTCGTTGTCCTCCGAGCCCGGGAAGCGGATGACGGAGCCGGAGCAGTTGCTGAGCGAGACGGTGCCGGCGAAGGTGACGGCCTGGACGGCGGGCGCTGTCGCCGTGTCTTCGGCCGGTGCGGCGGGCGCGGGAGCCGCGACCGCCGGTGCCGCGCCAGTCCCGGCGATCACCAGGGCGAAGAGCGCGGCGATGAGAGGTTTTCTCATGTGGGGGTCCCCTCTGTATGCGACGAGGTGACCGGAGATCTTCCGGCCACCGTTTGTCATGCGCATTGTCAATGGAGGGGTGCGTGAGGGCAAGGAGTCGTTTCAGGCCAGGAGTTGGCGGATTATTTCGGCCCCTTCGAACCGCCCTGGCCCCGCCCCTGCTTGCCGTCGGAGTTGCCCGGCGCCTCAGCGCTCTCGGTGGCGGTGGGCGTGGCCGGGGCCGAGGTGACGGCAGGCGACCTGACCGCGGGCTTGTCACTCGCGGAGGGGCTCACCCGGCCGCTCGGGGACACCGCACCGGACGGCTCGACGACGGCGGCCGGCGGGGGCGGGACGGCGGCCGACCGACCGCCGGAGGACTTCGGCGCCTCGGGCTCCGCCACCCGGGCAGTCGCCGGACTCGTACGGTCCCCCGCGCCCGGCGCTCCGCCCGACGACCCGGAGGCGGCGAACCCGACCACCACAGCGGTCACGGCCACGACGCCTGCCGCGCCGGCGGCAAGCGCCACCCGTCGCGAGCGCCGGGCGCTCTGCTTCCGGCGGGCGAGCCGGCTCGTACGGCTCTCCCCGTCATGGCCGTCTTCACGGCCGTCTTCATGGCCGTCGCGCACCGGAGGCATCTCGCGGGTCTCGTCGTATGCGTTCTCCCAGCCGTGCGCGGCGGCGGGGTCGGCGTACTCCTCGTAGGGGGGAGTCGGCCCCGACCGGGGGTGGTACACGTTCGACATGGCGGCGCATTGTAGAGACGGGAGGGGCCTGTGGGACACCCGTCGGCGATATCCACCCAAACCGCCGTGTCTCACGTGGCGGATAACACGGCGCGTGGAGCGTTACCGGGTCGTAAGCTCCCTGACATGCAGGTGATCCAGTCGACCAAGCTCGCCAACGTCTGTTACGAGATCCGGGGCCCGGTTCTCGAAGAGGCGATGCGCCTGGAAGCGGCCGGGCACCGCATCCTCAAGCTGAACACCGGCAACCCGGCCGCGTTCGGCTTCGAGTGTCCCCCCGAGATCCTGGAGGACATCCTCCGCAACGTGTCGTCGGCGCACGGCTACGGCGACGCGAAGGGCCTGCTGGCCGCGCGCCGGGCGGTCGTCATGCACAACCAGACCCTCGGCATCGAGACGGACGTCGAGCACGTCTTCATCGGCAACGGCGTCTCCGAGCTGATCGTGATGGCGATGCAGGGGCTGCTGGACGACGGGGACGAGGTCCTGGTCCCGGCCCCGGACTACCCGCTGTGGACCGCCGCCGTGTCCCTGTCCGGCGGTACGGCCGTGCACTACCGCTGCGACGAGCAGTCCGACTGGATGCCCGACCTCGCCGACATCGAGCGGAAGGTCACCGACCGCACCAAGGCGCTCGTCATCATCAACCCGAACAACCCGACGGGGGCGGTGTACGACGAGGAGATGCTCCGCGGGCTGACGGACATCGCCCGGCGCCACAACCTGCTCGTCTGCTCCGACGAGATCTACGACAAGATCCTGTACGACGGCGCCACGCACACGGCGACCTCGGCGGTGGCCCCGGACCTGCTGACGCTGACCTTCAACGGCATGTCGAAGGCGTACCGGGTGGCCGGCTACCGGGTCGGCTGGATGGCCATCTCCGGACCGCGCGCCCACGCCGACTCCTACATCGAGGGCCTGACGATCCTGGCGAACATGCGCCTGTGCGCGAACATGCCGGGCCAGCACGGCGTGGTCGCCGCCCTCAGCGGGCGCCAGACGATCAACGAACTGGTGCTGCCGGGCGGACGGCTGAAGGAGCAGCGGGATGTCGCCTACGAGCTGCTGACCCAGATCCCGGGCGTGACCTGCGTGAAGCCGAAGGGGGCGCTGTATCTCTTCCCGCGCCTCGATCCGCAGGTCTTCAAGGTCAAGGACGACCGGCAGCTGGTCCTGGACCTGCTCCGGAAGGAGAAGATCATGGTCGTGCAGGGCACCGGTTTCAACTGGCCGGAGGCGGACCACTTCCGCGTGGTGACCCTGCCGAGTGTCGGGGATCTACGGGACGCGGTCACCCGGATCGGGAACTTCCTGGACGGCTACAGCCAGCCGTAGCGATCCAGCCGTAGCGGATTTTGCGGAGACTCAACTTTAGACGAAATCTAAGCTAGGATGGTTTCCTGAGAACCACAGGAGGCCATCCATGTACGAGCCGATCCGCGCCAAGTCGGTCCACAGCACGATGGCCGGCCCCACCTCGGACTTTCCGCACCGCTCCCGTGAGGAAGAGCTGGACATCCAGCTCGCGGGCCATCTCGCCGCGCTGCTCGCCACCACGGACGAGCTGCGGGCCCTGGCGCCGTCCGCCGATCTGGACACCGCGGCCGACCGGCTCGCCCAGCAGGTGACCCGGTTGCGGGGAGGCCGCGCGCCGGCCCGTACGCCGCTCACCACCGTCGACGCCCGGACGAACCTCGCGGTCCTGCACCGCCGGGCGCACACGCTCGCGGGCCGCGCCCTGGTCGTGGCGGCCAGCCGCGCCGACACCGCGGCGGCCATCCTCGCCGCCGAACGTATGGACGCCCACGCACTGGCCCTGGAGCCCCGCGAACTCGCGTCCCGCTGAGCCCGAAGCAGGGCACCCCGAGCGGCCCCGGTCCGCGTGCACCCACAGCGACTCGCGGACCGGGCGCCACATAGACGCGACGAACAGACGCGGGCCCCTGCACGTCGTCGTGCGGGGGCCCGATGTCGCGGGTGTTCCGTGCGGGTCAGGGGCAGCTGATGCGGATGTCGCCCGCGTCCGTCGTGCAGGTGTCCGTGCCGGAGCCGCCGTTGGCGGTGTCGTTGCCGGAGACGTTGTCGACGGTGTTCAGCCGGTCGTTGCCGTAACTGCCGATCAGGTTGTCGTTGCCGGGGCCTCCGTTGAGGGTGTCGTTGTGGTAGCTGCCGTCGATGCGGTCGTTGCCGTAGTTGCCGTACACGGTGTCGTAGCCGAAGCCGGCGTTGATCGTGTCGTCACCGCCGAGGCCGCAGATCACGTCGTTGCCGGAGGTGCCGGTGATGGTGTCGTTGCCGCTGGTGCCGATGCGGGTGCAGCCGCGGGAGTTGCTGACGGTGGTGGTCTGGGTGGCGGTGTTGTTGGGGGAGTTCGGGTCGGTCGTGGTGGCGGAGACCGTGGCCCGGTTGGTGAGGGTGCCGGTGGCGCGGGGTTCCACGACGATCGTCACCGTGACGCCGGGGGTATCGGCGGGGAGGGTTCCGAGGTTGCAGGTGGCGCCGGTGGCGCTGGTCGTGCAGCTGCCCTGGGTGGTGGTGGCGGAGACGACCGACGCGGCGGGGCCGCTGAGCGTGTCGGCGAGGGTGACACCCGTCGCCGTGGTGCCGGCCGTGGTGTTGGTGACCCTCATGGTGTACGTGGCACGGTCGCCGATGGTCACCGTGCCGGTGCCGCTCTTGGTGACTGACAGGTCCGCGCCAACCGGTGGTGGCGGTGTGCTGCCGCCGCCCTCGAAGCGGGCCAGGGCGAAGTCGATGCCCGGCCCGCCCACGCCGGCCGCGACGATCCTGCCGGCGGAGTCGAGCCGCACGCCGCGCGCCGTGTCGGAGCCGCCGAAGTCCGCGGTCGCCTGGCCGCCGGTGCCGAAGCCGCTGTCCAGGCTGCCGTTGGTGTGGTAGCGCAGGATCGAGAAGTTGCCGCCACTGCCGCCGGCGGTGACGATCCGCCCGTCCGGCTGGAGCACCATGTCGTAGGCACTGCCGGCGGGCGTGAGGACCCGGCCGTCACCGTCGAAGCTCGTGTCCAGGCTGCCGTTGGTGTGATAGCGGGCCAGCGCGGCCCGGCCGTCGCTGGAGCCCGCCGCGACGATCCTGCCGTCGGGCTGGACCGCCAGCGACTCCACGGACTCGTAGCCGCCGAAGTCGGTGCGGACGATGCCGTCGCCGTCGAAGCTCGTGTCCACGCTGCCGTTGGTGTTGAAGCGCATCAGGGCGAAGTCGAAACGGGTCGAACCGACCTGGCCGCCGACGACGATCTTCCCGTCGGGCTGCAACGCCAGGGCACGGCCGTCACCGCCCTCCTGCAGGGTCGGCCCCGCCGGATTGGCGGTCACCGTGCCGTCGCCGCCGAAGCTGGTGTCCGGGGTGCCGTCAGGGGTGAGGCGGAGGACGGCCATGTCGCCCCCGTAGTAGCCGGCCGCGACGATCCTGCCGCTGGAGTCGATCGCCACGTCGAGGGCGTCGGTCGGGCCGCCGATGTCGGCGAAGACTCTGCCGTCGCCGCTGAAGCCGTTGTCCAGGGTGCCGTCGGAGTTGTAGCGGGCCACCACGAACCAGCAGCAGTACTCGTACTCCCGCCAGCTGCTGCCCACCACGACGATCTTGCCGTCGGCCTGCAGTGTCACGGCCTGGGCCCCGCTCCACTGCAAGCTCGGGCCCATGTTGTTGATGGCGGTCGACACCGTGCCGTCGCCGCCGAAGCTGGTGTCCAAGGTGCCGTCGGTGTTGTGGCGGGTCAGCGCGAAGTCGCTCTCCGCCACCGAGTAATCGGCGGAAGAGCCGACAGAGACGATCTTTCCGTCGGACTGCACCGCCACGTCGCCGGCGGAATCGTCGTCGGCGAAGTTGGTGAGCACCTTGCCGTCGCCGCTGAAGGTGGGATCCAGGTCGCCCGGCGCCGCGATCGCGGTGCCCGGAAGGGTCAGGACGAGTGCCAGGACGGTGGCCGCGACGGTCCCGGCCCGGGCCAGGACGGACCGGCGGCGGGGCCCGCCGTCTCGCCGCCGCGCCGGTCGCACATGAGGTGTGAGCATGTGCGACAGACTCCCGCTGTTCGCACACACGGGCGGCGGCCACGAGCGGCGTTGCACTCACTGGACGCAGGAATCCATCCGAGCGGGTGAGCACGGGCAGTACAGGCGAGGGCCCCGCACGCCGATGTGCGGGGCCCTCGCCTGTACGACGGTGCCGTCCGTCAGCCCAGTCGCTCCACCAGCGCCTGGTACTGGTCCCACAGCTCCTTGGGCGTGTGCTCGCCGAAGGTGTTGAGGTGGTCGGGGACCAGGGCGGCCTCCTCGCGCCAGACCTCCTTGTCGACCGTGAGGAGGAAGTCCAGGTCGCTGTCGGCCAGTTCGAGGCCGTTCGTGTCGAGGGCCTCCTTGGTCGGCAGGATGCCGATCGGGGTCTCGACGCCCTCGGCCTTGCCCTCCAGGCGCTCCACGATCCACTTCAGGACGCGGCTGTTCTCGCCGAAGCCGGGCCAGACGAACTTGCCCGCGTCGTTCTTGCGGAACCAGTTGACGTAGTAGATCTTCGGGAGCTTCGCCGGGTCCTTGTCCTTGGCGACGTCGACCCAGTGACCCATGTAGTCGCCCATGTTGTAGCCGCAGAACGGCAGCATGGCGAAGGGGTCGCGGCGCAGCTCGCCGACCTTGCCCTCGGCGGCGGCGGTCTTCTCGCTCGCCACGTTGGCGCCGAGGAAGACGCCGTGGTTCCAGTCGAAGGACTCCGTCACCAGCGGTACGGCGCTGGCGCGGCGCCCGCCGAAGAGGATCGCCGAGATCGGCACGCCCCTGGGGTCCTCCCACTCGGGCGCGATGATCGGGCACTGGGAGGCCGGGACGGTGAAGCGGGCGTTGGGGTGGGCGGCCGGGGTCTCGGAGTCCGGCGTCCAGACCTTGCCCTTCCAGTCCGTCAGGTGGGCCGGAGTCTCCTCCGTCATGCCCTCCCACCAGATGTCGTTGTCGTCGGTCAGCGCAACGTTGGTGAAGACCGAGTTGCCCCACAGCGTCTTCATCGCGTTGGCGTTGGTGTGCTCACCGGTGCCGGGCGCGACACCGAAGAAGCCGGCCTCGGGGTTGATGGCGTACAGACGGCCGTCCTCGCCGAAGCGCATCCAGGCGATGTCGTCGCCGATCGTCTCGACCGTCCAGCCGGAGACGGTGGGCTCCAGCATGGCGAGGTTGGTCTTCCCGCAGGCGCTCGGGAAGGCGGCGGCGACGTACTTCGACTGACCCTGCGGCGGGGTGAGCTTCAGGATCAGCATGTGCTCGGCCAGCCAGCCCTCGTCGCGGGCCATGACGGAGGCGATACGCAGGGCGTAGCACTTCTTGCCGAGCAGGGCGTTGCCGCCGTAGCCGGAGCCGTAGGACCAGATCTCTCGGGTCTCGGGGAAGTGGGAGATGTATTTGGTGGAGTTGCAGGGCCAGGGGACGTCTTCCTGACCCTGCTCCAGCGGGGCTCCGAGCGTGTGCACGGCACGCACGAAGAAGCCGTCGGAGCCCAGCTCGTCCAACACCGGCCGGCCCATGCGGGTCATGGTGCGCATGGACACGGCGACGTATGCCGAGTCGGTGATCTCGACGCCGATCGCGGAGAGGTCCGAGCCCAGCGGGCCCATGCAGAACGGGACGACGTACATCGTCCGGCCGCGCATCGAGCCGCGGAAGACGCCGCCCTTGCCATCGGAGCCCTGGAAGATCTCCCGCATCTCCGCGGGCGCCTTCCAGTGGTTCGTAGGACCGGCGTCCTCCTCCTTCTCGGAGCAGATGAAGGTCCGGTCCTCGACGCGGGCGACGTCGGTCGGGTCGGAGGCGGCGTAGTACGAGTTGGGGCGCTTGATCGGGTCGAGTTTCTTGAAGGTGCCCTTCGCCACGAGCTCCTCGCACAGGCGCTCGTACTCGGCCTCGGATCCGTCACACCAGACCACACTGTCCGGCTGCGTCAGTTCGGCGATCTCGTTGACCCACGAGATCAGTTCCTGATGGTGGGTGGGAACGACGGGGGGAGCCGCGATATCGCGCGCCACGATTGCTCCTAGGTGAGGGATTTTTGTTTGGAGGCCCCGTGGGGGCTGCGACCCGGATGCTTCACTGCGAGATCTTGGCGCTCATCCGGTGCCGACCGCACTCATTTGATCATCCGACGAGTGCGCCCATCTGTCCATAGGGCCATACAGATGAGCGAAGTGAGGATCGCCACGTGTAGAAATGCCACTTTGCGTCTACGTGGGATTCAGCCGAAGGTCCCTTTGAGCGACCCCGCGCCGCCGTGAGACGATGGCCACTTCTTGTCCAGTCAACGGGTCACACTGACCCGTAACTTACGGTTCCGTAGGTACGATGCGCCGCATGACTGCGTCCGTCCCCGACGCGCCCACGGACACGCCGGCCGCCGGCCAGGGCCCCGTGGCGCTCTCCCTGCCGCATCCGGCCAAACCCAAGCTCCGCGGCTGGCTGCACCTCGGCATGTTTCCGGCCGTACTCGTCGCGGGCCTGGTGCTCACCGCACTCGCCGACTCCCCCAGAGCCCGGCTCGCCTGCGCGATCTACGTCCTGACGGCCTGCCTGCTGTTCGGCGTGAGCGCGCTGTACCACCGGGGCGACTGGAGCCCACGCATGGACGGCGTCCTGCGCCGACTGGATCACGCCAATATCTTCCTGATCATCGCCGGCACCTACACCCCGCTGACGATGCTGCTCCTGCCCGACGCCAAGGGGCAGTGGCTGCTGTGGGGCATCTGGGGCGCGGCCGCCGCCGGGATCATCTTCCGGGTGTTCTGGGTCGGCGCCCCGCGCTGGCTGTACACGCCGTGCTACATCGCGATGGGCTGGGCGGCCGTCTTCTTCCTGCCCGACTTCATGCAAAAGGGCGGCATCGCCGTCCTCGTCCTGGTGATCACGGGCGGTCTCCTCTACAGCGCGGGCGGAGTGATCTACGGCCTCAAGCGGCCGAACCCGTCACCGCGCTGGTTCGGCTTCCACGAGGTGTTCCACTCCTTCACCCTGGCGGCCTTCATCGCGCACTACGTCTGCATCTCGCTGGTGGCGTACTAGCGCGCGGATCGCCCCTCCGGGAGATGGCCACGGCTTTCAAGCCGTGGCCATTTTTTGCGTGCCGACAGACGCCACTGATTGACCGTCTCCACCTTTTGAGAGTTACTCTCATTTCATGGCTACTGTCACTCAACCTGACCCCCGGCGCTGGTGGGCCCTCGCCGCCCTGGTCGCGAGCATGCTGACGCTCGGCTTCGACACGACGATCCTCAACGTGGCGCTGCCGACGATGGCCGGCGACCTCGGCGCCACAACGGGCGAACAGCAGTGGATGGCGGACGCGTACGTCGTCGTCTTCGCGGCGCTGATGCTCCCGGCGGGCCTGCTCGGCGACCGGTTCGGCAGGCGGCTGATGCTGATCGCCGGGCTCGGGATCTTCCTGGCCGGTTCGGTCGTCGGAGCGCTGGCCGGGGACGTGAACGCGGTGATCGCCGCGCGTGCGGTGATGGGCATCGGGGCCGCGCTGGTCACCCCGCTCGCGCTCTCCGTCCTGCCCACGCTGTTCGCGCCCGACGAGCGCCCCAAGGCGGTCGGCATCATCTCCGCGGCCTCGGCGCTCGGCATGCCGCTCGGCCCGATCATCGGCGGCTGGCTGCTCACCCACTTCTGGTGGGGCTCGGTCTTCCTGGTCAACGTCCCGATGGCCGCGATCGGCATCGCCGCCTGCGTGTTCCTGCTCCCAGAGACCCGCGACCCCTCCTCCCCCAAGGTCGACACCCTCTCCACCGCGCTCACCGCGACCGGGCTCGGCGCCCTCGTCTACGCGATCATCGAGGCGCCCACCCGCGGCTGGGGCGACCCGCTGGTGCTGGGCACGCTGGCCGCGGCCGTGCTGCTGATCGGCGGGCTGGTGCTGCGCGAGCGCCGGGTCGAACGCCCCATGCTCGACATGACGCTGCTCGCCCACCGCGGCTTCCTGTTCAACACGATCGCCGCGACCCTGGTGATGTTCGTCCTGTCCGGCCTGCTCTTCGTGCTGCCGCCGTACCTCCAGGCCGTCCTCGGCCACGACGCCCTCGGCACCGGGGTGCGGCTGCTGCCGATGATGGGCGGTCTGCTGGTCGCCTCGCGCATCGCCCCGCCGGTCGTCGCCCGGTTCGGAGCCCGGGCGACGGTGAGCGGGGGCCTGGTGGTGCTGGCCTTCGCCGCGCTCCTCGGCAGCCGTACGACGATCGACTCCGGCTACGGCTTCACCGCGCTGTGGCTCTCGATCACCGGCCTCGGCTTCGGCCTCGCGCTCATCCCCGCGATGAACTCCGCCCTGGGTACCCTGCCCCGCGACAGCGCGGGCAGCGGCTCCGGGCTCCTGATGACCCTGCGCCAGGTCGGCGGCGCGATCGGCATCGCCCTGCTCGGCAGCCTGCTGGCCGGCACGTTCCGCGACCGGCTCGATGTGACCGGGCTGCCCGCGCGGGCGGCGGACACCGCGGGGGACTCCGTCGTCGCGGCGCACCTGATCGCCGAGAAGGCCGGCTCGGCCGACCTGGCTGCCTCGGCGAACAGCGCGTACGTCCACGGCATGGGCATCGTCCTGCTGGTGTGCGGCATCGGGGCCCTCGTCTCCGCGCTGCTGGCCGCCGCCTTCCTGCCGGGCACGCCGGCCGTACCGAAGGACGTACCGGAGGCCGAGGCTCCGGAAGACCCCCCGGGCATGGTCGCGCCGCAGGCCGATGCCCGACAATGATCCCCATGACACCCGCACGCACCTCTCCCCCTGACGGTCCCCAGCTGGGACTTCGTGAGCGGAAGAAGATCAAGACCCGGACGGCGATCCGCGACGCGACGTACGCGCTGATCGAGGAGCAGGGTTACGACGCCACCACCATCGAGCAGATCGCCGAGCGTGCCGAGGTGTCGCCGTCCACGGTCTTCCGCTACTTCCCGACGAAGGAGGACATCGTCCTCACGGACGAGTACGACGCGCTCCTGCTGGAGGAACTGCGCGTCAGGCCGGCGGACGAGCCGTGGATGGACTCCCTGCGGTACGTGATGCGCCGGGCCATCGGCCTCTCGACCGAGGAGCCCGAGGTCAGCCGGTTGCGGTCGCGGCTGCTGGTCGAGGTCCCCGCGGTGCGCTCCCGCATGATGCAGAGCATGTCGGTCACCGGCAAGCTGCTCGCCACGGCTGTCGCGGCGCGTACCGGCCGGGAGGCGGACAGCCTGGAGGTGCGGGTCTACACGATGTCCCTCGTCGGCGGACTCTCGGAGATCTCCCAGTACTGGGCGGAGAACGACTTCCAGGACGACCTGGGCGACCTCCTCGACCGCGCCTTGGACGTCTTCGAGCGGGGGTTGGCGCCTTGAGGGGTCGCTGGGCCCGAGCTGACGTCCGCAAGGCATTTGGCCGACGTCATGGACCGCGCTCACCGAGGCGAGATCCTCACGATCCTCACTCGGCGCGGCAAGCAGGAGGCTGTAGTGACTGACATCGACGCATACCAGCGCCTGCGTGAGGTGGCGGAACATGCCGAGGATGCCTGGCTCAACCGGCTGGCCGACGAGGCGGAGTCCGAGGGCCTCGAAGGGGCCGTCTCGCTCGAAGAGATGGCTGCCTCACTCCGCGCCCACCACGCCTGATCGCCATGGCGTACGTTCCAGAAGGCCCTGGACGCGAACGACACCTCGGTCCTCGACATCAAGGCCCTGTGTACCGCGACCTGTGAGCACCGCCTGGCCCCGCAAATCCGCTGAAGCCGGCGACCAAGCCCATGACATCCTGACCCGGTGAGCGCAGCACCCGAGATCCACGTGGAGTTCGCCCCCGAGCTGACCCTGTTCGTTCCGCAGGGACGGCGGGTCGGCGCCACCCCGGTCGTCACCGACGGTGTCTCGACTCTCGGGCATGTCGTCGAGTCCCTCGGCGTCCCGCTGACCGAGGTCGGTTCCCTCCTCGTGGACGGCCGCGAGGTACCCGTCTCGCACGTCCCGGCGGCGGGCGAGTCGGTGAGCGTACGGACCGTCGAACGGCCCCAGCAGGTCCCCGGCGCTCCGCTCCGCTTCCTCCTCGACGTCCACCTCGGCACGCTCGCCCGCCGGCTGCGGCTGCTCGGCGTGGACACGGCGTACGAGTCGACGGACATCGGCGACCCGGCCCTCGCCGCCCGCTCGGCGGCCGAGCGGCGGGTCATGCTCAGCCGGGACCGGGGCCTGCTGCGCCGCCGCGAGCTGTGGGCGGGAGGGTTCATCTACAGCACCCGCCCCGAGGAGCAACTCCGGGACGTCCTGGACCGGTTCCGGCCCGAGCTGCGGCCGTGGACCCGGTGCACCGCCTGCAACGGCCTGCTCAAGGAGGCCACCAAGGAGGAGGTCGCGGACCAGTTGCGGGGCGGGACGCAGCGGACGTACGACGTCTTCGCGCAGTGCCAGGAGTGCGGGCGGGCGTACTGGAAGGGCGCGCACCACGAGCAGCTGGTGGCCATCGTGGAGCGCGCCCTCGCCGAGTTCTCCGGAAGCTGACGCTTCCTCAGGTCTCCCTCAGGTCACCTCCTGAAATCACCCTTTCCGCAGGCGATCCCGTCCTTGTTGCGGTCGAGCCCCAGCGGGTCGTCAGTGCCGTTGACCTTCAGGCGGCCGTAGTCGTTCGCCTTCAGCCAGGCGCACCGCGCGGCCGTCGTCTTCTTCACCTCGTCCGGGAAGGTGGTCGGCACACAGACGTTGATCGAGCCGTAGTGCCGGTCGCAGCCGGAGATGGTGGGGCTGACCTTCTGCGAGGTCTTCTTCTTGCCGGGCTTGGTGACGGTGCCCTCGAGCGAGTCGGCGAAGGAGTGCACGTGCGCCGAGGCGTCCGTCGCGCTGAGCGCGCCAGGGCCCTGGAGGTGCACCCACTTGGCCACCGACGGCACGCCATTGGCGTCGACCGCGAAGAGCATGTACCAGCCGGGCGGGGCCAGGTTGGGGTTGCTCGTCACGTTCAGGTCGACGTTGTTGCCGTCCACCGCCAGCGGCAGGTCCACGAACCGCTGGTTCGGGTCGGAGGAGTGGGTGACGGCGGCCGGGCGGATCAGCTCGGCCTTGGCGATGGGCCGGTCGACGGTGATGCGCTGGGTGTCGCCGTAGTTCCACTCGGTGTCGATCACCGAGGTGATCGCCGGCCGGGTGCCCTTGAGCAGGTAGGGCGGGGTGTAGATCGACACGTTGTGGTTCCAGGTGCCGTTGCCCGGGTTGTCGCCGGTCGACATCACCCGGCCGTCGGGCAGCAGGAACGACGACGAGTGGTAGCCGCGCGCCTGCGGGTCGGCGGCCACCGGGTCGTAGGTGTTCGTCGTCGGGTCGTAGATCGACGACTCGAAGACGGGGTTGGCCCGGTTGTGCAGCGCGCCGCCGGTCTCCAGGACCTTGCCGTCGGGCAGGAGTACGGCGGAGACGTACATCTTGCCCTGGTTGCCGGTCTGCGGGACCGGGCCGTTGCCGAGGTCCACCGTGCCCTGCGGGATCGGCGGCCCGGCGACATAGGACGGGTTGGCGGACTTGAGGTCGATGACGTCGGTCAGCCGGTTGCCGTCCGGGTTGGAGTCGATGTTGCCGCCGCCGAGGGTGAGGACCTTCTGGTCCTGCGCCGGGGGCAGCAGCACGCTGGCCGACTGGTCGCGCTCGTCCTTGTTCTGAAGTCCGGGGACGGCGGTGATCGTGTTGGCGTCGTAGTCGTAGATCGCGGCTCCCGTGCCCGGGATGTTGTTGCCGAAGGTGTGGCTGCCCGAGTAGAAGAGGCGGCCGTCCTGCATGAGGATCATCGACGGGTACAGGCCCCAGTACGACCAGGTCTGGTTGACCTTCCACGTCGGCAGCCACTGCTGCTCGGCGTCCGACCACAGCTCGGCGGTCACCGAGCCGGTCGAGTCCTCTTTCAGCCCGCCGAAGGAGATGACGTCACCGTTGCCGAGGGCGGTGGCCGACGGGTACCAGTGGCCGTCGTTCATGTCGTTGGTCTTGCTGTACGTCTCGGTGACCGGGTCGAAGATGTACGAGTCCTTGTAGCCCTCGTAGCCATGCCCGCCCGGCACCGGGTACGCCTTGTTGCCGCTCATCACCAGCACGCGCCCGTCCTGGAGCTGGACGTGGCCGGCGCAGAACATGTCCTTCGGGGTCGGGATGACCTTGTAGGTGCCGGTGGCCGGGTTGTACACGGCGGAGGTGAAGGTCCCCGCGTTGAACTGCTCCTCGCTGTTGCCGGAGCCCGCGATCAGCAGCACCTTGCCGTTGTTGAGGACGACGGAGTGCATGGAGCGGACCGGGTTCTTCGTGGCCAGCACGTCCCATCGGCCGTTGGCGCACTCCGCGGCGGTGCCCGTGCACACCGGGTCGGGGACCGGGTCGGCGACCTGGTCCATGGTGTAGTCGTCGGTGGTGGCCGAGCCCGTGCCGTAGACGGAGACGCCCCAGGTGATGCGGTCGGTGCCGGCCGGAACCTCCGGTGTGCGGACGTTCGCCTGCGTCCAGGCCGCGGACATCTCCAGCGTCTTGAGGTCGGTCCAGTACTGCCAGCCCGCCGTGGCGTCGTGCCGGAACAGTGTGAGGGACGCGTCCGGGGTGGTCGTCTTGTACCAGAGCCCGAGGTCGTACTGTTTGCCCGCCGTCACGACCGGCGCGCACTCCGTCGACTCGGTGATCAGTGCCTTGCGGTCGCCGGAGACCCGGCGGGTCAGCTCGACCTTCATGGCCTTGGAGCCCGAGTGGGCGTCGGATGTGGTGGTGAAGCTGAAGTCGTTGTCGCCCCAGCCGGACTTCTCCCAGCAGTAGGGCATGTCGGCGCCCGCGGGACCCGCGGTCTCGAAACCGGGGTTCTTGACGAGGTTGGCGGCGGAGGCGGATTGAGGTGAGCTCAGCAGCAGACCCCCGGTAAGGGCCGCCACCGCCACCAGCGCGGATCTCCTACGGCGTCTCTTCACACGACTTTTCACACGACTTTTCATACGGCTCTCCCAGCTGTACGGCTCCCGCGCAGCCCCCTGCGCGGCAGATAGACCAGCGCTTCGGTCCCGGCGAAGCGCAGGAGGAACGTCGTCACCAGCGCGAGTGCGGTGGCGGACAGCACGCCCATCTCGAATCGGTGGACGAACAACGCGATCAACGGGATGCGCAGCACCAGATCGGCGTTGGCGAGCAACGCGAACCGGCCGGCGCGGTCCCACCACTGCCGGTGCCGGCGCCGGTCCCGGAAGAGCAGATGCTCGATGAGGAAGAAGTTCCAGGCCACGCCCAGCTGGTTGGCGAGGATCTCGGCCGGTACGTAGTGCATGCCGCCGGCGGTGAGCGCCCACAGGCCGAGCAGGTTCGGCAGGAATCCCGTCGCGCCGATCAGGCCGAAGCCGATCATGCGCGCGATCGGCGAGGCGCTGCGCAGGCCGACCAGGTGGCGCAGGAAACGAAGCCCCTCCTGGGCGCTGGACTTGGACTCGCCCGCGAACCGGTCCTGGAAGACGAACGGCACTTCGGTGACGCCGCGCGGGCGGCTGCGCACGGCGAGTTCGAGGAGGATCTTGTAGCCGAGGGGCTGCAACACCTCCGCGGTGACCGCGCTGCGGCGGATCGCGAAGAAGCCGCTCATCGGGTCGCTGATGCCGCGCAGCTTGCGCGGGAAGAGGGACTTGGTCAGCCAGGTCGCGGCGCGCGAGACGGCGACGCGGTAGCTGCCCGCGAGTCCGGCGCGGCTGCCGCCCTTGATGTACCGGGAGGCGACGACGAGACCGGCGTTCGCCCGCTCCCCCGTGGCGACCAGCTCCGGTACCAGGGACGGCGGGTGCTGGCAGTCGCCGTCCATGACGACGATCCAGTCGGAGGAGGCCGCCTTCATGCCCTCGACGACCGCGCCGCCGAGCCCGCCGACCGGCTCGTCCCGGTGCAGGACGGTGACCGGGAAGGGGCAGTCCTTCGCCGCTTCGTGGATGACCTCGGGGGTGTCGTCGGTGGAGTCGTCCACGAAGACGACCTCGCAGGGCAGCCGCGTGGGCACCGACTCGGTGATCAGGTGCAGCAGTTCGCGGATGTTCGCGGACTCGTTGAACGTCGGTACGACGATGGTGACGGCACCCGGCTCGGGCACCTCCGCCGCGCGTACGGCCGGATCGTCGAGCTTGCGGAGTTCTCCGAGTCCCCCGAGTTTTCCGAGATCTCCGAGTCCTCCGGGGACAATGGATTCCTGGCTCATCGGACGCCTCCCGCGGCAGTGCCGGTGGTCTGGATCTGCCGGATCTCGATCCGGTCCTCCCCGGTGCCGAAGACGGCGACCGGTTTCGAGTGCTGGATGGCCGCCTTGACGTTGGGCAGGTCGGCCGCGTCGCGCCGTACCGTCGGCGAGGCGACGACGTAGTCGATGTCCTTCCAGCCGTGCGGCATCGTCTTCGTCACCGCCGGGTCGAGGTCGGCCTTGTAGAACCAGATGACGCCGAGACCCGGCCGGTACCCGGCGTGCACCAGGTCCAGCCACATCGCGTCGTCGACGAGGACCCGGGTGTCCTTCGGGTTCGCCACCTCGCTGCTCAGCCACTTCGAGGCCGCCCGGTAGGGGGCGTTGGCGTCGACGGTGACGGCGGTGTGGGCGCCGTCGTACCAGCGCGGTACGACGTAGGCGCCGGCGGAGACGGCGAGGACGGCGGCGAGCGCGTACCGTCCGCCCGTCCTCCACTGCCGCTCATCGGGCCGCCGCCGCCTGCGCAGCACCGCGTGGGCGACGGAGGCGGTGCCTCCGGCGAGGACGAGGGCGAGGAAGGGCAGCGCCTGGATGACGTACATCGCGGGCAGGTAGCCGTTGGGGCGCAGGGCCAGCGCGGCGAGGATCGCGACCGTCAGGGCCGGTCCGGCCAGCGCGCGGGCGGTGACCGACCAACGCCAGGTGACCAGCAGCAACAGCGCCCCGGCGAGGCCGCCGAGCGGCAGGACGCGGTCGTAGTAGAGCCACGACTGCAGGACGCCGTAGGAGCCGGAGCCCTGGTCGAGGATGAAGCCCGAACCGGGCCTGGTCATCTGGTACTTGACGCCGTCCCAGAGGGAGACGTGGCCGCCGCCGGACAGCAGCTCGCCCTTGAGGAGGGCGAAGAGCGGGTACGCGAGGCCGATCAGCGCGCAGGCCGTGATGGCGCCGGTGACCGCGAACTTGCGGGTGTCGCGGTGACTGTGGCGCCACATCGTCACCAGCAGGGCGGGCAGGATGACGAGCATCGTCTCCTTGGTGAGGACCGCCGTGGCGGCGGCGATGCCCGCGCCGAAGTGGTGCCAGAGGTGGCGGCTGGGCGAGGCGGCGAGGGTGAACGCCACCAGCGTCCACATCACCGCGAGGTTGTCGAGGAAGATCTCGCGCTGGAGGACGACGGAGAGCGGCGAGAGCCCGAAGAACACCATGCCGAGCCCGGCGGCCCAGCGCGGCAGCGACAGGCGACGGCCGAGGACGTAGACGAGGATCGCGCTGATGCCGCTGACCAGCAGCATCGTCGCCCGCATCGAGCCGACGGTCATCGAGTCGGGGCTGAGCAGGGAGGGTATCCAGGTCAGCGCGGCTATCTGGATCCAGCCGAACGGCGGGTGGTCGTACCAGTAGGTGTAGTGGGCCAGGCCCTTGCCCTCCTGGACCGCCCAGGCCTGGGCGAGGTAGGTGCCCTCGTCGTCGCTGAGTGTCGGGTAGTCGGCGATGTTCCAGCCCTGTACGACCAGGATCGCGACGAGGAGCGCGCCGCACAGCAGGAGGTCGGACCGGGAGGAACGCAGTCGGCTCGGCGGCGTTGTTCGACCGGCCGAACCGGTTTCAGGCGCAGGCTGCCGCTGCGCGGGGACCTTGGAAGTGGTCACCGCGGAAAGGGTGGAGGTCACGCAGGGACGTCCTCTCGGGTCACTTCGGACGATGTGAGATGCGCGCCGACATGAGTGGTCAACTCCCAGTCGTTGCGGCCGCGTTGCTCACGCCACACGGCGCGAACGGCGGCCCCGGCGAGGAGGACCTGGTAGAAGGGGCCGCCCACGACGAGCTTGAGGTAGTGGACGAAGCGGACGCGAAGCCCGTACTGCTTGCCGAAGTCGTGCAGTCCGACGAGCTCGAAGACGAAGGTCACCATGGCGGTGACGAGCGGCAGGAAGGTGATGAAGGCGATGCCCACGGGCACGTCGAGGAAGAGCGCGATCGCCACGTTGAGCGGGATGATGACGCCGGTGAAGGCCTGCATGAACGGCGTCATCAGGGTGTAGCGGGCGAGCAACCGCTGCCCGAAGCCCGGGAGTTGCTTCCAGTCCTTCTTCCGGTACACCTGGAGGAAGCCCTGGTTCCAGCGGGTGCGCTGCTTCAGCAGCGACATCAGCGAGCCCGGGGTCTCCTCCTTGGTCACCATGTCGGAGTCGTAGGCGACGACGACCTTCTTGCCGACGCTGGACAGCCGCACGCCCAGGTCGCAGTCCTCGGCGAGGCAGTCGGGATCCCAGCCGTCGGCCTCCCGCAGCACGTCGGTGCGGACGAAGACGGTGTTGCCGCCGAGCGGGATGAAGCCCTTCTGCGCGTGCAGGTGCAGCCGGGAGCGGAACCAGAAGAAGTACTCCAGGCAGTTGCGCAGGCTGTACCAGCTGGAGTGGAAGTTGATCAGCTGGACACCGCCCTGCACGACATCCGCCCCGGTCGTCCGGAACGCGTGGTCGACGTGCGCGAGCAGCTCCGGATGGACCTGGTCCTCGGCGTCGAAGACTCCGACCACGTCACCACGGCAGTACGGCAGCGCGGTGTTCATGGCCTTCGGCTTGTTCTTCTTCTCGTGGGTGTCGACGACGACACGGACGCGCGGATCGCGATCGGCCGCGTTCGTGGCGACCGCCGTGGTCTCCGGGTCGTCGTGCCCGACGATCACGATGATCTCGAAGTGGGTGTGGCTCGATTCCAGCAGCCGCTGGATGGTGTGATCGAGAACGGCTTGTTCGTGCCTAGCCGGAAGCAGCAGCGAGAACGACAGGCTCTCCCCGCCGTCCGGTCGGTGGAAGCGGGTGGAAGCGAGCACCTCTGGCGTACGCCAGGCGTGCATTTGCCACCACAACGTGAAGGCCGCCATCCAGAACAAGGCCAGTGAAACGGCAGCGATGAAGACAGACGTCAGCAACAGATCCCCCCAGGATCCCCGAAAAACCCCCTGGCGCGACGGAATGCCCCCTCCGTCGCGTCACTGTGCAGAGATTAGGGGGGAACTGTGAAGTGCGGGAGGTGTTCTGATAAATAACATGTTTCCGAACGGTAGGACGACTAACGGGAAGTATCCGAACACCTACCCCATTTTTGCAGCCTGAGCGAAGCCCTCCGCTCCGGATAAGGGCCGCTCAGCGCCCTGTTGTCGACTGTCGTCAGCCGCCAAGTTGCGAGCGCAACCGGTCGGAATCGGTCGTCGGGGCGTCACAGGTGAAATTACGGCAGACGTACGCCGTGGGCTCACCGTTGCTCAGCGGCCGGTCGGCGAGGAGCGGAAACTCGTCACTCCCCGGCGTCCCCATGGCGACCACCGCGCCCGGTGCCGTGCCCAGAAGCGCCGTACGGTGCAGCGCCCTGGTGCCCGGGTCGTCCGGCGCGGGTCCCACGACCGCGACCTCGCGCGGCCCGTCCAGCAGCGCCTCCCCGACGGCGAGCCCCCAGCCGATGAAGCGGGGGACGCGCGGGCCGAGGGCCTTGACCACGCCGAGCGCCTTTTCGGCGGCGGTGCGATGCGGCTCGGCGCCGGTCTGCGCCGCGTAGCTCAGCAGGGCGCCCGCGGCGGCGGACCAGCCGGACGGGGTGGCGTTGTCGGTGGGGTCCTGCGGGCGGCGGATCAGCTTCTCGGCGTCGGCGGCCGTGTCGTACAGGGCGCCTGACTCCTCGTCGGCGAACTGCACGAGCACGTGGTCGAGCAGGAACCCGGCGAATTCCAGCCAGACTCCCTCGCCGGTCACCGAGGCGAGCGCGAGGAAGCCCTCCGCCACATCGGCGTAGTCCTCCAGCACGCCCGCGTTGGCACCGGCGTGATCGTCCTTGCTCGTGCGAGCGAGGCGGGCATGGTCGTCCAGGTGCAGCCGGACGAGGAGGTCGGCGGCGCCGAGCGCGGCCTCGACCAGGTCGGGGCGGTCGAAGCAGGCGCCGGTCTCGGCGAGCGCGGCGATGGCGAGGCCGTTCCAGGCGGCGACGACCTTGTCGTCACGGCCGGGGGCGGGGCGTTCGGCGCGTGCCTCGAGGAGACGGCTCTTGACCGACGCGATCCGGTCGGCGTCGAAGACCACGTCCCGCTGCGGCAGTTGGAGGACCGAGGCACCCTCCTCGAAGGTGCCCTCCTCGGTGACGCCGAAGTAGTGGGCGGCGAGCTCGGCGTCGTCGCTTCCGAGGACCTCCGCGAGCTGCCGCGGCGTCCACACGTAGTAGGCGCCCTCGACGTGCCTACCCGTCCCGTCGTCGCTGTCGGCGTCGAGCGCGGAGGCGAACCCGCCCTCGCTCGTGCGCAGTTCGCGCACCATGAAGTCGGCGGTCTCCAGGGCGACCCGGCGGGCGAGTTCCGAGCCGGTGGCCCGCCACAGGTGGGCGTAGACGCGGCACAGCAGCGCGTTGTCGTACAGCATCTTCTCGAAGTGCGGCACGATCCAGTCGCGGTCGACGGAGTAGCGGGCGAAGCCGCCGCCGAGCTGGTCGTAGATGCCCCCGCGGGCCATGCGCTCGCAGGTGTCCTGAGCCATCTGGAGGGCGCCCTCGGCCCCGGTGCGGGCGTGGTGTCGCAGCAGGAACTCGATCACCATGGACGGCGGGAACTTGGGCGCCCCGCCGAATCCGCCGCGCTGCGCGTCGTACTCCCGGGTGAGCCCGAGCAGGGCCGCGGCGAGCTGCTCCTCGCCGGGGGCCCGGCTGTCGCCGTAGGAGATCTCGCGTCCCGCCAGATCCCGGACGATCTTCCCGGCGACCTCGGCGACCTCGTCCCGCCGGTCGGCCCAGGCGCTGTGCACCCCTTCCAGCACCTGCCGGAAGGAGGGCATGCCCTGCCGGGGCGCCGGCGGGAAGTAGGTCCCGAAGTAGAAGGGCTCGGCCTCCGGCGTGAGGAACACGGTCATCGGCCAGCCGCCCTGCCCGGTGGCCGCCTGCACGGCCTCCATGTAGACGGCGTCGACGTCGGGGCGCTCCTCGCGGTCGACCTTGACGCTGACGAAGTGCGCGTTGAGGTAGTCGGCCGTCTCCTGGTCCTCGAAGGATTCGTGGGCCATCACATGGCACCAGTGGCAGCTCGAATAGCCGACGCTGAGCAGCACGGGCACGTTCCGTTTGCCCGCCTCCTCGAAGGCCCCCTCCGACCAGGGCCACCAGTCGACGGGGTTGTCGGCGTGCTGAAGGAGGTACGGGGACGTCTCGTGCGCCAGTCGGTTCGGCATGGAGTCCATCCTGCCGCAGTACCCATCCCGTCAGGCCCCAGACGTGTCCCGGACGGTGACCTCGAGCTTTCCCGCGCCCCTCCTTCGCACCAATTCCCGCCCGCCGAAAGGCGATCGGAGCGCGCACGCCCCCTCGCCCCAATGCGCCGTCCGCAGCACACTTGACCAACGAACGATCGAGGAAGAGCCGAGGCGCCGGAGGGGGACATGACAATGCGGGACAGTCATCGCGCGGAGGCCGAGCGGTTGCTGGCGCGGGCCGTGGAGGAAGAGGTGCGGCGCTCGGGCGGGCGCACCGACGGGAACGTGCTGCTGTCGCGGGCGCGCGGGTCGCTGGACTCCATGGCGCAGACCGCCGCCGAGGAGTACGAGGCCTACACCCGCGCCCTGGACGAGGCGAAGGCCGGTCAGCTCACCTTCGGGCAGCGGTACGCGAAGGAGGGCGGCGGGACTCCGCTGCTGGTGGCGGCCGTGGCGGCGGTCGCCGCGGTCGTGGCCGACCTGGCCTTCGGCACCGACACGGGCACGGCGCTGGGAGCGGGCGTCTCGGTGGGCGTCGTGGCCGCCACGGCGACCGTCGTGAAGGTGGCCGGCTCCCATCTGCCCGCCGCGCATCACCGCGCGGGCGCGATCGGCCAGCCCGGCGGCCCCGAGCAGCTGCGGTTGCAGTGGCTGACGGCACTGGAGGTGCGCGGCATCCGGCCGTTCCTGGACCAGCAGCGGGTGCTGAGCGCCTCCACCGGGCCGAAGAAGACGGGGCCGCGGCTGAAGGGGGCGGACAAGAGCGCGGCGGCGCGCGGCCGGAGCGTGCTCGAGCAGTCCTTCGGTCAACTCCCCGAGCCGGTCGGGTCGTTCGCGGGCCGCCGGGAGGAGATGGCGCGGATCCGGCAGTGGGTGCAGGCGGCCCGTGCGAGCACCGAGACCCGGCCGACGGTCGTCGTCCTGCACGGGGCGCCCGGCAGCGGCCGTTCCACCCTCGCGGTGCGCGCCGCCCACGACCTCAAGGACTACTTCCGCGGGGCGTGCGTGGTCGACCTGCGCGGCGGCAGCGCTCAGGAGCAGCCGCTGTCCACCCGCGACGCGCTGATGCACCTGCTGAACCGGCTCGGCGCACCCCGCGAACAACTGCTCTTCCGTGAGCGTTCCTCCGCCGACCAGCAGGTCAAGCGGCTGAGCGAGCTGTACCACCAGCATCTGACCGGCCTGCCGGTCACCGTCGTCCTGGACGACGCCTCGGACCCCGAGCAGGTCCGCACGCTCCTGCCCGAGCGCTCCGACAGCCTGGTCCTGGTCACCGCGCGCGAGCCCATGGCCTTGCCCGCCGACCTGCCGGCCTGGGTGCACGAGCTGCCCGTCGAGACCCTGGACGCGGCCGGCGCGGAGGAGCTGCTGGGCGCGGCAGCGCAGGACAGCACCGGGCCCTACGACGCCGAATCCACCGACCGGATCGGCCAGTTGTGCGGCGGGCTGCCGCTGGCGCTGCGCATCGCGGGCTCGTCCCTGGGCCCGCGCTCACCCCGTCAGCTGGCCGCGGACCTGGGCGCGTACGGCCCGGTCGATCCTGCCGAGCGGGTCCTGTGGCTGCGCTACACCGACCAGTCGGAGACCGCGCGCCGGCTGCTGCGTCGCCTCGCGCTGGCCGGCCGCGCCTCGCTCGGCGCCGCGGCGGCGGCCGCCCTGCTGGCCACGGACGAGACGGAGGCGACCCGCCACCTGGTGGCCCTGGCCCGGGCGGGCCTCATCGACCACGTCCGCGGCAGCCGCTACCGCCTGCACGACGTGGTGCGTACGTTCGCCCAGGCCCGCCTCCTCGACGAGGAGGAACCCTCGGAGCGTACGGCGGCCCAGGAACGCCTGATCGTGAGCTACGCCGACCTGGCGGACTCGGTGCTACGCCTGGTCGACGGCAACATGTCGACCCGCTCGGACCGCTTCAGCCCGCACGGCTTTCACTCCCTGGACGACGCCCTGCGCTGGCTGGACGACGAGTCGAGCTTCATCACCTCGACGCTCCGGCACGCCGAGGGCGTGAACCAGGCGGCGGTACTGAACCTGCTCGGTGCCCTGTGCGACTACTGCCTGCTGCGCGGCGACCTCTACCGCCTGGGCGAGATCAGCGAGCTGGCCCAGGCGGTCGACCAGGGCCTCCTGCTCCGCTCGGTGCAGTGGCGTACCGGCATCGCGGCGCGGCAGCTGGGCGAGCTGGACAAGGCGCGCACCACCCTGACGTCGGTGGTGGACCTCTACATGGAGGCCCATCACGACGCGGGCGCGGCCCGGGCCCTGTGCTCCCTCGGCATCACCCTGCACCACCAGGGCAACCTCACCGAGGCGGAGGCCAGGCTGCGGGAGGCCCTGGCCCTCCAGGCGCCCGCCGAACTGGCCACGGACCGCGCCTGGACGATGCACGCGCTGGCGGCGGTGGAACGGGACCGGGCGAAGCTGGCGGACGCGATGGAGTTGCTGGCCCAGTCCCTGGTCCTGCACCGGGCCGGCGAATCCGTGCACGGCGAGGCCTGGGCCCACTTCCAGCTCGGCCAGCTGGGCCTGCGCATGGGCGACGTACCGCGCGCGGAGCAGGAGCTGCGCACCGCCCTCGACCTGTACGGCCGCACCCGCGACGCCCGCGGCGAGGCCTGGGCCCTGACCCAGCTGGCCCGGGCCCGCCTGGTCGCGGGCGACGCGTCGGTGGCGGTCGACGCCCTGCGCCAGGCCGCCGCCCGCCACCGCGACAACGAGGACGCGCGCGGTGAGGCGTGGACGGTGTACTACCTGGGCCAGGCCCTGGAGGAGAGCGGCGACCTGGACCGGGCGGTGCGGGAGCTGGAGCGGTCGAGGACGATGTTCTCGCGGATCCGTGACGTCTACGGCCTGGCCTGCGCCCGCCACCACTCGGCGCGGGTCACCCGCGACCAGCGGGCCGCGCAGACGGGTTCGCTGCGGAACTCCGGGTTCGCCCGGCAGCTCCTGGTGGACGCCCGCGCCGACTTCCAGCGCATCGGCGTGGCGCACGGGGAGGCGTGGACGTGCCTGGAGCTGGTGGTGGTCGACGCGGGCAACGCCCGCACGCCCCAGGCACTGGCGCTGTGCGACGAGGCGGTGGAGCTGTTCACCTCGTACGGCGACCGGCGGGGCGAGGACTGGGCGCGTTTCCTGCGCTGCACGCTGCTGCCGTACGCGGCTGCGGGCGGCGTCGAGGTCGGCACGGCGGTGGCGCAGGAGGAGCTGGCGCAGTTGGCGCGGGCAGGCCATCCGGCGCGCGACGAGAAGCTGGACGACTACGTGGAGGCGTATCAGCTGCTGCTGGAACGAGGGGTGAACCTCGAAGCGGGCTGGCAGGCCTGGCGCCTGGGCATGGTGCCGGGCAGGCATGCCCGGGAGGTCATGGGGGTGCCGGTCACCGCGGGCGACACCGTGACTCCATGACACCTGGCGGGTGGCATGGAGTCACGCCGTCAAGACGTCACTTTGCCCTTGTCCTTGCCGGAGGCGTCGGCTTCCTTCTGCGGCGTCTCCTCGAACTCGACCTTGCCCATGTGCTTGCTCATCGACTTCATCAGGGCCCACACCGCCAGGGCCATCGCCGCGAAGACGATGAAGCCGAGGACACCGGGGGTCACCTTGTCCTCGTCGACCTCCTTGGCGAGGGCGGCGAGCTGTGTCATTGCCAGGCTTGCGCTTGCGCTCATGTCAGGCATTGTCTCGGATGCCCGCAAAGAGGTCGTCCTCGGGGAGGGAGGTATCCACGAGGGCCTTCGCGAGCTCGTACTCCTCCGTCGGCCAGACGTCCTTCTGGAGGTCCATCGGCACCCGGAACCAGCCGCCGTCGGGGTCGATCTGTGTGGCGTGCGCGATCAGGGCCTTGTCGCGGATCTCGAAGTAGTCGGCGCACGGGATGTGCGTGGTGAGCGTGCGCTGGTTCACGCCCATCTCGTCCCACCGCTTGAGCCAGTCCCCGTACGGCGACTCCAGGCCCCGCTCCAGCATGGCGCTGTGCAGCGCCTCGGTGCGCGGGCGGTTGAAGCCCTGGTTGTAGTAGAGCTTGAGCGGCTGGTACGCCGGGCCGTACTCCTGCTCCGGGTACTTCTCGGCGTCCCCCGCCCCCTCGAACGCCACCATCGAGATCTTGTGGGTCATGATGTGGTCGGGGTGCGGGTACCCGCCGTTCTCGTCGTAGGTCGTGATCACCTGCGGGCGGAACGCGCGGATCTGCTTCACCAGCTCGCCGGCCGCCTTGTCGAGGTCCTCCAGGGCGAAGCAGCCCTCCGGGAGCGGCGGCAGCGGGTCGCCCTCGGGCAGGCCGGAGTCGACGAAGCCGAGCCACTCCTGCTTGATGCCGAGGATCTCGCGGGCCTCGTCCATCTCCTTCTTGCGTACCTCGTGGATGTGCTCCTCGATGTACTTGTCGCCCTGGAGCTTCGGATTGAGGATGGAACCGCGCTCCCCGCCCGTGCAGGTCACGACCAGCACATCCACCCCCTCGGACACGTACTTCGCCATGGTGGCCGCGCCCTTGCTCGACTCGTCGTCGGGGTGGGCGTGCACGGCCATCAGTCGCAGCTGGTCAGTCAAGACTCAATCCTCGTAGTCGGCGCCCGGTGTGACCGGGTGCGATCGGCGGCTTCTATAGTGACCGAATCCGGGCGTGAATAATTCCGGGGCAGGCGTTTCAAGGCCTTGTCGAGAGGACGATCATGAGTACGGCGAGCACGCGACTGCCCGAGGGCCGTTACGGCCGCTCCTCGGACGAGCGTGCCGACCACAAGCTCAAGGTCGCCGGCGCCGTACTCGCGACCCTGGTGCTCGCCCTCGTCGGCTACTTCGCCTACCACTACGTCGGCCAGAACAAGATCAGTGCCGAGGTGATCACGTTCGAGCCCTCGAAGGACGCGGTGCAGGTGCACCTGGAGGTCCGCAAGGACGCCGGCGCCAGCGGCTACTGCACCGTGCGCTCCCAGGCGGAGACCGGCGCCGAGGTGGGCCGGGCCGACTTCCGCTTCGACGGGAGCGCGACGCGCATCGACAAGGTCGTCACGCTCCGCACGACGTCACCGGGCACGACGGCCGAGCTCCTGGGCTGTCACGCCGACTGATGTCACCGCGAATACATAGGCACTGACCTGCGCAGATGCGTTTCTGATGGCTTATGTCCTCCCCCTTCCGGCCGTGAATTGTTAGGCTCGTGGTTTCGCCCTTCCATGAAGGAACATTCTTCTGGGTAGGGCGATGCTTTGTATTCCCAGTACCTACGAGGAGCACCTGTGACCCAGACCAGCGAGAACGTCACCTGGCTGACCCAGGAGGCGTACAACCAGCTCAAGGCCGAGCTGGAGTACCTGTCTGGTCCTGCGCGCACGGAGATCGCCGCCAAGATCGCGGCCGCGCGCGAGGAGGGCGACCTGCGCGAGAACGGCGGGTACCACGCGGCCAAGGAGGAGCAGGGCAAGCAGGAGCTCCGTGTGCGCCAGCTGACCCAGCTCCTGGAGAACGCCAAGGTCGGCGAGGCGCCGGCATCGGCGGACGGTGCGGTGGCGCCCGGCATGGTCGTGACGATCGCCTTCGACGGTGACGAGGACGACACGACGACCTTCCTGCTCGCCTCGCGTGAGTACGCGAGCTCCGACATCGAGACCTACTCGCCGCAGTCCCCGCTGGGCTCCGGCGTGATCGGCAACAAGGTCGGCGACAACGCGGAGTACGAGCTGCCGAACGGCAAGAAGGCCTCAGTGAAGATCCTCAAGGCCGAGCCGTACAGCGCCTGATCCAGCCCCCGCATGGCCTTGGCGAGCCCCCGGCGTCCGTGTGACGCCGGGGGCGTCGTCATGCCGTCGCGGAGCGGTACTTCCGTACCGCCAGGGTCCTGAATATGGCGATGATCAGTACCGACCAGATCAGCGAGGCCCAAACCGGGTGCTGCATTGGCCAGGCGTCAGGTGTCTGGAAGCCCGGAGGGAGGTTGCCGAACAGCTCGCGGCAAGCCTGCACGGTGGCGCTGAACGGGTTCCACTCTGCGATGTGGCGCAGGAAGGTCGGCATCTGGTTCGCATCCACGAAAGCGTTCGAGATGAACGTCAGCGGAAACAGCCAGATCAAGCCGCCCGAGGTGGCCGCTTCAGGAGTGCGCACGGACAGGCCGATCAGCGCGCCGATCCACGAGAACGCGTACCCGAGTAGCAGGAGCAGGCCGAATCCGGCGAGCACCTTGCCGAAGTTCTCATGCGTGCGCCAGCCGATCAGCAGGGCGACCACGGCGAGGACTACCAGGGTCAGTGCCGTCTGCACCGAGTCGGCGAGGGTCCGCCCGGTCAGCACCGCACCACGTGTCATGGGCAGGGAGCGGAAACGGTCGATGAGGCCCTTATGCATGTCGTCGGCAATGCCCGCGCCAGCGCCCGCCGTGGCGAAGGTGACGGTCTGGGCGAAGATGCCCGCCATCAGGAACTCTCGGTAGGCCTGGGTGGAGGTGGACGAGCCGACCTGGATCGAGCCGCCGAACACATAGGTGAACAGCACCACGAACATGATTGGCTGGACCAGCCCGAAAATGATCATCTCGGGAATCCGACCCATGCGAATCAGATTCCGGCGGGTGATCACCAGGGAGTCCCGGACGGACTGGGCGAAGGGGTTGGGGCCGGGGGGTGCCGCGACCGGCACGGCGTCGGTGACGGCACTCACTTGGCTGCCTCCTTCTTGCGCTTGCGGGCTTGGGGGTCCTTGGCGTCCGCCGCCGCGCCGTTCTCCTCGTCCTTGGCCTCGGCCAGGTGGCCCGTCAGGGAGAGGAAGACGTCGTCCAGGGTGGGGCGGCGCAGGCCGATGTCGTCTATCTCGATGCCGCGGGCGTCCAGTTCGCGGATGACCTCGGCGAGGAGCTTCGCGCCGCCGGAGACGGGCACGGTGATCTTGCGCATGTGGTCCTCGACGCTGGTGTCGCCCTTGCCGAACCCGCGCAACACCTCGGAAGCGGTCGCGATGTGCTCGCGCTCGTGCACCACGACCTCGACGCGCTCGCCGCCGGTGCGGGCCTTGAGCTGGTCGGAGGTGCCGCGGGCGATGACACGGCCGTGGTCGACCACGGCGATGTCGTGGGCGAGGTGGTCGGCCTCTTCGAGGTACTGGGTGGTCAGCAGCAGCGTCGTACCGCCGGAGACCAGCTGCTTGATGACCTCCCACAGCTCTTGGCGGTTGCGCGGGTCGAGGCCGGTCGTCGGCTCGTCCATGAACATCACGGGCGGGGACACGACGAGCGCGGCGGCCAGGTCGAGTCGGCGGCGCATGCCCCCGGAGTAGGTCTTCGCGGTGCGGTCGGCGGCGTCCGTGAGGTGGAACTGTTCGAGCAGTTCCTCCGCCCGGGCCTTCGCGGCCTTGGCCTTCATCTGGTAGAGCTGGCCGACCATCTGGATGTTCTCGCGGCCGGTGAGGTATTCGTCGACCGCGGCGAACTGGCCGGACAGGCCGATCGAGCGCCGCACCTCGTTGGGCTGCTTGAGCACGTCGAGGCCGGCGACGACGGCCTTGCCGCTGTCGGGCCGCAGCAGGGTCGTCAGGCAGCGGACGGTGGTCGTCTTGCCCGCGCCGTTCGGCCCGAGCAGGCCCAGGACCGTGCCCTCGGGGACATCGAGGTCGACGCCGTCCAGAGCCCTTACCTCGCCGAAGGTCTTGACCAGGCCTTCGGCATAGATGGCGCCTGGCATATGAGTCTCCACGTAGTTGAGGAATGTTCGGAAAGCTTAGGTTTGTGCGTCATGTTCCGCTTCGTGCGTGATGCGTGATGAGGGCGACACGACACTCACCATAACGCGATGTATCGCGTCTCTCAATGGACTTACCCGATCGAGTGACGAAGTGGCTTTCAGCCGATCACTGTGTAGCCGGCGTCGCGCAAGGCCTGGCCGACTTCGGCGCAGTGTGCCGGGCCCTTCGTCTCCAGGTGCAGCTCGACCTCCGCCTCCGTGAGCCCGAGCCGTGGATCGGTCCGTACGTGACTCACATCGAGGACGTTAGCGTCCACCACTGACAACACGCCGAGAAGAGTCGCGAGGGCGCCGGGGCGGTCCGTCAGCCGGAGGCGTACGGCCAGGTAGCGGCCCTGCGCGGCCAAGCCGTGGGTCAGGACGCGCTGCATCAGCAGCGGGTCGACGTTGCCGCCGGACAGCAGCGCCACGACCGGCCCCTCGAAGGAACCTGGGTCGCTGAGCACCGCGGCGACCGGGCTCGCCCCGGCCGGCTCGACGACCAGCTTGGCCTGCTCCAGGCACAGCAGCAGCCCGGTGGACAGCTCGTCCTCCGTCACCGTGCGCACCTCGTCCACCAGCTCGTCGATGATCCCGAACGGCACGTCACCGGGCCGTCCGACCTTGATGCCGTCGGCCATCGTCGCCGGGTTCTCGATCGACACCGGGCGTCCGGCCGCCAGCGAGGGGGGGTACGCTGCCGCGCCCGCCGCCTGCACGCCCACGATGCGCACGTCCGGCCGCAGGGCCTTCACCGCGACGGCGACACCAGCCGCGAGGCCTCCCCCGCCGATGCCCACGACGATCGTGCGCACCTCCGGGCACTGCTCCAGGATCTCCAGGCCGACCGTGCCCTGACCTGCGATGATGTCGGGGTGGTCGAAGGGGTGGATGAACACCGCGCCGGTCGCCTCCGCGTACTCCTGCGCGGCGGCCAGCGTCTCGTCGACCACATGGCCGTGCAGGCGCACCTCGGCGCCGTAGTGCCGTGTGGCGCTGATCTTCGGCAGCGGGGCGCCCTGCGGCATGAACACCGTGGAACGCACGCCGAGCAGCGAGGAGGCCAGCGCCACGCCCTGCGCGTGGTTGCCGGCGCTCGCGGCGACGACACCGGCGGCCCGTTCCTCGGGCAGCAGCCCGGCGATACGGACGTACGCGCCGCGCAGCTTGAACGATCCCGTCCGCTGGAGGTTCTCGCACTTGAAGTGGACCGGCGCACCCACCAGCCGGGTCAGGTGCCGGCTGCCCTCCATGGCGGTCACCCGCGCCACGCCCGAGAGCATCTTCTGGGCTCCGCGCACGTCGTCGAGCGTGACCGGCGGCAAGGAGTGAGCCTCGCGGTAGTTCATGACTCAAGTCTCGCAGTTCACACGCGTGGACCGCCGCTGTGACCAACCTCCGAGACCGGTTTGCGCAGCGCCGGTACGGCCTGCCTTCCGGCCGCGTACCCTGTCCCCAACCCAGCACTCCTTCACGAAGTGAGCCTCCGGCCATGCCCACAACACCTGAAATGTCGATGGACATGACGACCTTCGGTGACACCGGTCTCCTCGAGACGTTGCAGCACGAGGTGGCACTGTTCGCGCGTCGTGCCGAACAGACCCGGCTCGGGGGGGTCGGGCAGGTGCGCAACTCCATGGACCGCGCCGCGTACTTGCTGCTCAACCGGCTCGACAAGGAGGGCCCGATGGGCGTCAAGGCACTCGCCGCGAGCATGGGCATCGACTCGTCGACGGTCACCCGGCAGGTGGCGCCGCTCGTCGACACCGGCCTCGTCAAGCGGACCTCGCACCCCGAGGACGGGCGGGCGGTCGTGCTCCAGCTGTCCCCGCGGGGGCTGTCGCGCCTCGAGGAGGTGCGCTCGTCGAGGCGTCAGCTGATGGCCGAGCTGACACACGACTGGGCGCCGGAGGAGCGCGAGGCGTTCTGCACGCTCCTCACCCGCTTCAACACCGCGCTGTCCTCGCGGATGGCGGCCCAGGACGTACCGGGGGCGGACTCGCCGTCGGCCTCCTGAACGCCGCCGGCTCCGCCTGCCCCGGCACAGCGGCCGTGCACGGCTCTTGACCCACGGGCCGCGCCTGGCCTCATATGAGACCGGGTCCCAGTCGTACGACTCTTCGCATCCCGTACGCGGCCGGACCCGTTCCCTCAGGATCGCCCTCATGCGGGAGGCGCGGTGCGACAACGGCATGCGTCCCAGGACGCCCGCCGGGCCCGGGAGTTCGAGGCGTTCGTCGCCGGCGCGGGCGGGCGGCTGCTGCACGCGGCCACGCTCCTCACGGCGGAGGACCCGCGTGACAACCCGCGCGCGCGGCGCCTGCTGACGCTGGCCCTCGCCCGCACGTACGCGTGCTGGGACCGGCTGCGCGGCGAGGACCCGTACGACCGCACCCGCCAGTACCTGGCCATCCGCTTCGCCCGCGGCACGTGGCACCGCCGCGGCCGCCTCGGCCGGGCCCGCCCCACCGGCGCCCTGTCCCGGCTCGCCCCGCAGGAACGCCTGATCCTGGTCCTCAGGCTGTACGAGGGGGTCGCCGAGGAACAGGCGGCGGCCCTGCTCGGCCTCCCCCCGGAACGCGTCAGGACGCTCTGCGACCGGGCGACGGCCACGCTCCTGCATCCGCCGCGAGGGCCCGCGGCGGCGGTGGGGGCGAAGGTGGCGCCCTCATGAGGGGGCCGGACAGCGGGAGGCCCGGGTGAACCGGCCCCAGCGGGAGGCCGCCGTGCGGCGGATCATGGAGCAGGCGGCGCCGACCGTGCCGCCGGAGCTGTACGCGGACGTCGTGCGGCGCGGTGGCCGCCTGCTGCGTCGCAGGAGGGTCGCCCGCCGTCTGATGTGGCTGCTGCTGTCAGCCGTGACCGTGGCGTTCCTGGTGTGGGCGCTGACGGCCCAGCCGTGGGTGGAGCCGCCCTCGAAGACGACTCCACCGCTCACGGACTGGTGAGCCACTGGCGGACCGGAGAAGGCCTAGGCCCCGTCGTCAAATTCCCGCCTGCACCGCGACGCCATGCACGCACTCTCGCCGCACCGGGCGCAGGCCCACGTACAACCAGTACGAGGGCCTGCGCCCAGCACGCCGAGAGCACGCACCTGACGCCGCGGTGCCCGCCCTTCGGGCGGACGACGGGAATTTGACGACGGGGCCTAGCCGAGCGCCTGCTGCAAGTCCTCCAGCAGGTCGTCGATGTTCTCGATGCCCACGGAGAGGCGGACCAGATCGGCGGGCACCTCCAGGGCCGAGCCCGCGGCGGACGCGTGGGTCATGCGTCCGGGGTGCTCGATGAGCGACTCGACACCGCCCAGGGACTCGCCGAGCGTGAACACCTTGGCGCGGTTGCAGACCTCGACGGCCGCCTCCTCGCCGCCCGCGACCTGGAAGGAGACCATGCCGCCGAACGACCGCATCTGCTTGGCGGCGACCTCGTGACCGGGGTGCTCCGGCAGCCCCGGGTACAGGACACGCGTCACGCGCGCGTGCCGGGTCAGCATGTCGGCGACCGCGGTGGCGTTCTCGCTGTGCCGGTCCATGCGCACCGACAGCGTCTTCGTGCCGCGCAGCACCAGCCAGGAGTCGAAGGGCCCGGCGACCGCGCCCATCGCGTTCTGGTGGTACGCCAGCTCCTCGCCCAGCTCCGGGTCGCTGACGATCAGGGCGCCGCCGACGACGTCCGAGTGACCGCCCATGTACTTGGTCAGCGAGTGCACCACGACGTCGGCGCCGAGCGACAGCGGCTGCTGGAGGTAGGGCGTGGCGAAGGTGTTGTCGACGACGAGCTTCGCGCCCGCGTCCCGGGCGACCTGGGCGACGGCGGGGATGTCGGTGATGCCGAGCAGCGGGTTGGAGGGGGTCTCCACCCACACGGCCTTGGTCTTCGGGGTGATGGCGGCCCGTACGGCGGCGGGGTCGCTGGTGTCGGCGACCGACCACTCCACCCCCCACCGGGAGACGACCTTCGCGAAGAGACGGAACGTACCGCCGTACGCGTCGTTGGGGATGACCACGTGGTCGCCGGGGCTGAGCAGCGTACGCAACAGGCAGTCCTCGGCCGCCAGTCCGGACGCGAACGCGAGGCCTCGGCGGCCGCCCTCCAGGGCGGCGAGGTTCTCCTCCAGGGCGGTCCGCGTCGGGTTGGCGCTGCGGCTGTACTCGTAGCCGCCGCGCAGGCCGCCGACGCCGTCCTGCTTGTAGGTCGAGACCTGGTAGATCGGCGGGACGACCGCGCCGGTGAGGGGATCCGCGGTGTTGCCCGCGTGGATCGCGAGGGTCTCGAAGTGCTGACTGATGTGCCTGTCGCTCATGGGCACCGAGCGTAGTGCGCGAACGGATCCGGTGGCGGACGCAGCGGCCGGCGGAGGTTTTCCACAGACGCCGACGACCGTTTTCCACAGACCGCGGACCGGGTTGGCCAATTGTCGGCGGCGTCTGGAACCCTGGAGGCATGGAGATTCTGTGGGTCCTGGTGGCGCTGGTCATGCTCGGCTTCGTGCTGCTTCCCTTCCTGCGGCGCAGGCGCGGCATGATCGAGCAGGTCCACCCGGGCCACCCGGACGCCGCGGACCCCGCGAACTACGGGTTCGCGCAGCAGGAGGAGCTGGACATCCGCATGCCCGGCCCCGACCAGGACCTGCTGGACGTCCTGGATCTGGTGCAGCGCACGCAGGACCACCGGGCGGCCGCGCAGCTCCTGGCCGGCACGGAGTCGGAGGGCGAGCGGCGCTGGCAGCGCGTGCAGGCCTTCGCCGGCGCCGCGTCGCTGGAGCTGAGCCAGCGGCCCGGCGGGGTCAGCGAGACGCCGGGCGGGCAGTGGCTGCGGGTGTGGCGGACCGAGGCCCCCAAGGACGCGGGCGGGGCCGCGGTGCAGGCGGAGTTCCTGGTCCAGCAGGCCTGGCGGACGGCGACGCCCGGCACGGACGAGTTCCGGATCATCATGGAGGAGGCCAGGTCCGCCTGCGGCGACGCGGCGCTGCTGGCCCCCGGCGACCCGATCCCGTACATCATCGAACTCTCCGTGGCGCGCGGACTGGCGTATCCCCGGCCGGAGTTCGAGCAGCTGTGGCTGAAGATCCTCGACCGCGCCCCGAACCACATGGGAGCGCATCTGGCCGCCCTGCACTACTGGTGCGAGAAGTGGCACGGCTCGCGCGAGCTGGCGTACACCTTCGCGGAGGCCGCGGCGGCGAGGGCGCCGCACGGCTCCCTCCTGGCCGCGATGCCGCTCTTCGCGGTCTTCGAGCACCTCCCCGAGGTGAACCTGGTCAGCGGCTTCTACCAGAGCGAGGTCGTGACGAAGGCGATCCACGGCGCGCTGCACGCCGTCCACTCCGCCCGCCCCGACGACCCGATGCTGGCCCATGTCCGCCACCTCCTGGTCTTCTTCCTGGTCCGCTCCGAGCGCTGGGCGGAAGCGATGAACCAGCTCATACACATCGACGGCCACGTCGGCGCCCTCCCCTGGACCCTGTCCGCCGATCCGGCCGCGGAGTTCGCGGTCTACCGGGCCCTGGCGGTGGCGGGCTACGAGGCGAACGGCGGCAGCCCGGCGACGCTGCCGCGCTGAGGGCGGCAGCCGACGTAGCCCCTGAGTCGTGTCCCTGATGGATCCCTGAGCTGTCCCCTGAGTGATCCTCGGGTCATTCCCGATGGTTCAGGGCTTGCGTCACTGGTGAGCTTTTGTCATGAGAAATCTCCAGTCATCGCGCCGTCTCCTCGTCCTCCTCACCACGGTGGCTTCACTCGTCGCCGCTGTCCCCGCGCTCGCCGATTCCCGCCACCAGGGTTCGCGATTACACGCGAGGACCCAGGCGGCCTTGGACGAGATCGTGGAGCAAGGCACCCCGGGTGTCATCGCCCAGGTGCGGGACGACCACGGGGAGTGGAACGGCCGGGCCGGTGTCGGCGACCTCACCACCAGGGATCGGCGCAGCCCCGAAGAGAAGTTCCGCATCGCCAGCGTGACCAAGACCTTCACCGCCACAGTGCTTCTCAAGCTCGAAGCCAGGGGGAGGCTGTCGCTGGACGACAGCGTCGAGCAATGGCTGCCCGGGGTGGTGCGCGGCGCGGGCTACAAGCCCGGGAACATCACCGTGCGGCACCTGCTCAACCATACGAGCGGGATTTTCGACTACAACATGGACGAGGGATTCCGCGCCGAGTACGCCGGCGATGAGTTCGACAAGAACCGCTACACCAGGTGGGCCCCCGCGGATCTGCTGGACATCGCGCTCGCCCACCCGCCGAACTTTCAGCCCGAGCAGGGCAGCAGGCCCGGCAGGGCGGGCGAATGGGACTACTCCGACACCAACTACATCCTCGCCGGAATGATCATCGAGAAGGTCACTCGCGGCACCTACAAGGACGCGGTCGAGCGACTCGTCATCGAGCCGCTCGCCCTGGAAGGCACCAGTGTCCCCGGCACCTCGCCGAAGGTTCCCTCACCGCATGCGACGCACTACTCCACGCTCTTCGAGGACCCGCCGCACGCAAAGGTTCGCGACGTCACCGAGTTCAGCCCCACGGTGGCCTTCTCGGCCGGACAGATGATCTCGACCGTCGGCGACGTGAACACCTTCCTGTCGGAGTTGCTCGGCGGCAAGCTGCTCCCCGCCGCCCAGCAGCGGGAGTTGCTCGAGGCGGTCCCTGTCGACGGGGACAAGGGCCACGGCGGACCGGAGGACGTCTACGGCCTCGGCATCCGGCACTTCAAGCTCAAAGCGGACTGCTGGGCCTGGGGCCACGGCGGCATGATCCCCGGATCCGCGACCCGGACGATGGTCTCGGCGGACGGCCAGCAGGTCCTGACCATGAATCGCAATGGCGACTGGGGTGAGCAGAAGCTGGAGGACGCGGCCGTCGAGGCGGAGTTCTGTCAGGGCTGAGGGGTGACAGCTGCCCCAGAAGGGGATGCGGTTGCGCCGAGTCAGCCCTCCGCTCGGGCGGGCAGCCGCCATCCCGGGCGCGGGAAGTGGCAGGTGTAGCCGTTCGGGTAACGCTGAAGGTAGTCCTGGTGCTCGGGCTCGGCCTCCCAGAAGGGGCCGACCGGCTCCACCTCGGTGACGACCTTGCCGGGCCACAGTCCGGAGGCGTCCACATCCGCGATCGTGTCCTCGGCGATCCGCTTCTGCTCGTCATCCACGTAGTAGATCGCCGAGCGGTAGCTGAGGCCGATGTCGTTGCCCTGGCGGTTCTTGGTGCTCGGGTCGTGGATCTGGAAGAAGTACTCCAGGATCGCGCGGAAATCGGTCTTCGCGGGGTCGAAAAGGATCTCAATGGCCTCCGCGTGCGTGCCGTGGTTACGGTACGTCGCGTTGGGCACGTCCCCGCCGGTGTATCCGACCCGGGTCGCCGTCACGCCTGGGAGTCGGCGGATCAGTTCCTCCATCCCCCAGAAGCATCCGCCCGCCAGCACGGCCCTCTGCGTCTGCGCAGCCATTGCGACCCCTCCAATATCCGTCAGTTCGGTCACTCGGGCTCATCGGCTCGGACACCACCGGCATCCCACGCCCACTCCGCTCAACGCGCGAGAGTTCCAGGCGATTCCTTCGGGAGCACCTGAACCGTGTCCCCCACCGCACGCTCACCCGTCGCGTCCGAGGGATTGTTGACCAGGGCGCCGCGGACGGCCATCGCGGTGGAGCCGCCGCCGTCGAGGTTCAGGGCCTGCACGGCGCCGAGCGAGTGCACGAACTCGGCGGCCTCGTAGAGCGTGAAGCCCGCGCTGCCGCCGGTCTGCCGGCCGTCGACCGTGGCCAGGATGAGGCGGCCCCTGGCGTCGACACCCGCCATGGTGCGCGGCTGGCGGGCGTTGGCCCAGGCGTAGCCGAAGGACAGGTCCTGCGGGTCGACCACGCCCTCGGCCGCCGCGTCGATGTCGACGCGGCCGTCCTTCACCAGGGTGGGGGCGGCACTCACGATGGAGTCGTCACCGTCGAGTTCGACGCGTCGGCCGCTGGTGTCGCGGACGACCTCGGCGACGCGGACCCGGCTGCCGGGGTCGGCGTTCGCGGTCAGCCAGTCGCCCGCGCCGCCGATGCCCTGGAGAACGCTTCCGCCCGCCGGTACCCGGCCCCCGCGCGCACCGACCGACACCACCCGGCCGGACGCGTCGAGCACCGCCTGCGTGCCGGGCCCGGTGGGCAGGTCGGCACCGAACTCGGTGTGAAGCGGACCAGGTCGTCAGTCAGTCGGCAGGTGACGTCCTGCCAGGGCAGGGCGCTGGGTACCGCGCCGGGGCGGCCGCAGTCACGCACCAGTCCCGGCACCCGGTTGATGCCCTGGATCCGGTACGAGGAGTTCCCCGCGCGGGCGGTGACGGTGGTGGTCAGATCAGCGACGCGGATGTGGCTGCCGCCGTCGCCGAGGATCAGCGCGGCCCGCGCGCCGGCCGCCATCGACCCCAACCGGCCGTCGTAGGCGCCCAGGCCGGACATGGTGCCCTGCACGCCGTCGGCGTCCGAGGTCACGAAGAAGCCGCCGTTGACGGCGACCAGTGAGTTCAGCCGGGCGGCGACCGACGAAGTCGTCCTGCGCCGCGTGACATCGCCGTCGTGGGTGCCCTCGACGGTGCCCTTGAAGAGGCGCGGGTCGATCACCGCGACATGGACGTTCTCCCGGTCGGCCGGCTGCTGGACGTGGTACCCGGTCCAGGCGACGGAGGTGCGGAACCCGGCCGAGGTGATCGCCGCCGCCGTGGACCGGGCGTCGGCCTGTGCGGAGCACCGATCCGTACCCGAAGTCCCATGACCCCGTGCGGGGTGTCGGCGTAGCGGGGCCACCGGACGCTCTCCACGCGCGGCTGGAACCCCGCGTCGCGCAGCTTTCGCGCCGTGGTGTCGGCCCAGCTCCGGGTGCCGACCTCGGACCAGGTCGGGGCGCCGGTCAGCCGGCTGACGCCCGGGGACTGGACGGCGACCGTCCAGGTGGGTGTGACGTCGGCGTGCCGGATGGGTCCGGTACGTACCTGTACGCCGGGTGCGAGGGTCTGGGTCGACCACTGCGTGGCCGGCGCGGGGACCGCGGGGCCGGCTTCCGCCGCGGTCGGCATGAGGGAGGGGCCGGCGACGGCGAGTACCGCGGCGACGCCGAGGCCCGCGCGCATGCGGGCCGTACCGCGGACGGGTCTGCCGCGGCCGGGTCGGCCGGGGGCGTTGTGGTCCATGGGTTCGGTTCCTCACGGCTGGGCGCGATGGCGGCCGGTGGGGGCGAGGGCGTCTACGGCCGCCCCGTGCTCTCGGGTGTGGTGTCGGTGCCGGCGGACGGTGTCTCCGACGGGGCGCGGGTGGAGGTGCCCTGGCTGGTCGGGGTGCCCGGGTCGTCGGTCGCGGGCTCCGTGACGGGGTGGGGAGCGTCGGATCCGAGGGACGGCGGGGAGGACACCGATGGGGAGGGCGCGACCGAGGGGATGTCGGTCGGCGTCGGGCTGTTCTCGGGCGTCGGGCTGCTCGCGGGTGGCGGGGCGAGGGGGACCGACGGCGACGCGGGTGCCTGGTGGGTAGAAAGGCTCAGGGGCAGCGCGACGAGGGCGGCGACGGCGCACGTCGCGCCGACCGCGAGCGCGGCCCGGAGCAGCCGGCGGCGGGCCGCGGTGCGGCGGATCGTCTCGTAGTGGCCGGGCGGGGGGCCGAGGTGCTCGGCGGGCGGTCGCAGGATGACGGCCAGGGGGTCGTCGGGCTCGAAGTCCGGATCCTCGTCAAAGTGTGTGGTCAAGGCTTCTCCTCAGGTGGGCGCGGAGCAGTTCGCGGGCCGCGTGGAGGTCGGCCTTGACGGTTCCTTCCTTGCGTCCGGTCAGCACGGACACTTCCCGGATCGGCATGTCAGCGTAGTAGTGCAGCAGGATCGGCACGCGCAGTCGTTCCGGCAGCGACTGCACGAGCAGGCGGACCGAGGGGTCGGCCTGCTCGGTCTGCGGGCGTACGGCGGCCTCGACGGTGGCCCGGCGGACGGCTCTGCGCTCGCGCTCCAGCTTGCGCCAGTGGTCCCGGACGAGGTTGGCCGCGGTGACGTAGAGGAAGCCCTGGGGCTCCGCGACGGATGTCCAGCGGGCCCAGAGCCGGGTGAACGCCTCCGAGGCGATCTCGTGGGCCGTCTCGTCGTCGTCGACCAGCCGGCGGCACCAGCCGGCCAAGCGCGGGTAGAGGGCGGCGAACAGCTCGGACGCGGCCGTCTCGCGGGACCGTTTCAACGTTCTCCATGCTCGTGGGGCTGGTATGGCACTCGTGGGGCTCGTACGGCACTCGTGGGGCTTGTATGGCACTCGTGGGGAAGGATCCCGGGCCGCGGTGTACGGTTCCCGCCGCCCAGGATCCGGACCCGCGGGTCCGGGGCTCGCTGGTCAGGGGCTCGTGGAGCTCAGCGTCGCGAACACGATCACGTTGTCGGCGTAGCCGTCACCGGTGCGCGGGCCGCCGCACGTGATGAGCCGCAGCTCAGGGCGGTCCACGTCGCCGTAGACCGCGTCCGCCGGGAAGTCGGCCTTGGCGACCGTCCGTACGGCGGTGACGGCGAACACCGCCGACGAGCCGTTCTCCAGGCGCGCCACGATCCGCTCGCCCCGCCGCAAGCGCGCGAGGTCGTGGAAGACCCCGTCCCCGTCGGTGCCGACCGTGACATGGCCGAGGATCACCGACGGGCCGGTCTGGCCCGGCGTCGGCGAGTGGCGGTACCAGCCGGCCCGGTCATTCGCCGTGATCGGGGGCACTTGCACGGTGCCGTCCGAGGCCAACCCCAGCCGCATGACCGAGGTGTTGACGTCGATGGCCGGGATCTCCAACCGGACCGGGACCGAACGGTCAAGGGCGCGCGCCGCGTTCGCGGAGGACCGCGCAGTCGGGGGTGCCGTGCTCGCGGCGGGTGCGGTCGTGCCCTGGCCGGTCCGGGGGCCGCCGCAGCTCACGAGCAGCGAAGCCATGGCCGCGGTGGCGAAGGCTCGCCTGGAGAGCGGCGACGTCATGCCCCGGTCGCCCGCCGGCGACGTATGAGAAGGACCGCCGCGCCGCCACCGACGACCACCGCGGCGGCACCGCCGCCGACCAGCGCGCTCTCGGTTCCGGAGGGCGAGGACGACCCGGGCGCCACACCTGTGTCCGGGGCACCGCTGGGCACGACGGAGACCTGGCCCGAACCCTCGGACGGTGCGACGGTCGGTGCCTCGTCCGAACCCTCACTCGGTGCGGCGGACGGTGTCACCTCCGTGCCCCCGGTCGGTGCGGGGCTCGGTGTGTCGGTCGCCGGGGCGCTCGTGGGGACGGGGGTCGGGCTCGTCCCGTCGGCGAACGCGGGCACGGTGCTCGCCAGCACGGCGGTGCACGCGAGTGCCAGGGCGCTGAGGACAGTTCGGCGCATCAAGTGCTCTCTCTCGTCGATCCGCCCGGTGGACGCGGCGGACTGCGTTACGGATCGAGCGGAGAGACGAGGCAGCACCGAGGTCAGTTGTAAAGAGCTGGCAAAGTCATCGGGAGCCCCGATCAGCATCGGGACCCCGATCGGCGTCAGGAGCGCCGATCAACCTCCGCTGCCGTAAGGCCTCGTGAGAATCTCCAGGTTGTGGCCGTTCGGGTCGTCGAAGTACGCGCCCCGGCCGCCGTCGTTGTGGTTGATCTCCCCGGGGCGTCGGTGGAACGGGTCCGCCCAGTACGTCAGGCCCGCCTCCCGGACGCGGGCGAAGATCGTGTCGAAGTCGCCCTCGGAGACGAGGAAGGCGTAGTGCTGCGGGGTGATCGACTCGGCCGTGTCCAGGTAGTCCAGGGTCACGCCGTTCGGGATCTCGACCGGGATGAAGGGGCCGTACTGCGGGCTCACCTTCAGTCCCAGGATGTCGGCGAGGAACCGGGCCGATGCGTGCTTGTCGTGTGCGGCGACGATGGTGTGGTTCAGCTGAACGGTCATCGTGCGGGCCTCCTCATATGTCGAGACATCGAGTGCGGGCCTCCTCGTAACTCAACATACTCCGCGAACGGTTAAGGTAAGGCTCGCCTTACAACTTGCCTTAGCAAACGACCAGACCGAATGACCAGACCGAACGAACAGACCGTCGGAGTAGCCGTGCGTACAGCAGCAGTAAAGGCCGTTGCGGCCGCGACCGTTGTCGGAGGGCTGCTCACCGGCTGCTCGTCGTCGGACGGGGGTGACGGGAGCGCCGAGCAGGCGGCCGGCTCGCGCAACCCCGTGATGGGCGCCTCGGCGGGAGCCACCCAGGGCCCGTCCGCCGCGCCGAGCGTCCTCGCGGACGGCATGGGCGCCGACCCGGACACCGACGGGACCTTCCCGCGGACCGTCACCCACTTCAAGGGCAGGACCACGATCGAGGCCGAGCCCGAGAAGATCGCCGTCCTCAGCACCGGCCAGCTCGACGACCTGCTGTCCCTGGGGATCGTCCCGACGGCCACCACCCGCGCCGACAACGCCGGGCTCGTGCCCGACTACCTCGCCGACGCCTTCCCGAAGGACAAGGCGGGGCTCGCCGGTATGACCGACGCGGGCACCCGGCAGGCACCCAACCTGGAGTCCCTGGCCGCGGCCAAGCCGGATCTGATCCTGGCCAACGACTCGCTCGGCGACCTCTACCCCAAGCTGTCGAAGATCGCGCCCACTGTGATCACGGCCGGCAACGGCATCAACTGGAAGCGCGACCTGCTGCTCGTCGGCGAGGCCGTCGGCAAGGGCGCGGCGGCGCAGGGCCTGCTCGACGGGATCGTCGAGGACGCGCAGGCGAAGGGGAAGGCCCTCGCGGGCGACCCGGCCGTCTCCATGGTGCGGTTCACGCCCGACCGCACCCGGATGTTCGGCGTCTCGTCCTTCACCGGGTCCATCGCCGTCGACATGGGGCTCCAGCGGCCCAAGTCCCAGCAGTTCAACGCCATTTCCGAGGACATCGGCCCGGAGAGCGTCGACACCGCCGACGGCGACTGGATCTTCTACTCGGTGCAGGGGGACGCCGGGAAGACCGACGCCGCGAGCGTGGTCGCGGGACCGCTGTGGAAGTCGATGAAGGCCGTCGAGGCCGGGCACGCGGTGAAGGTCGACGACGACCCCTGGTACCTCAACGCCGGTCCCACCGCCGCGCGTCTGGTGATACGTCAGCTCGCCGAGCACCTCGGCAAGTGAGCCCGAACCGCCCATGAGCCCGAAACACCTCGCCCGGCCCGCGGCCATCCTCGCCCGGCCGGCGGCCCTTCTCGCCCGGCCGGCGGCCAACCTCACCGGGCGGATGGCCGTCCTCGCGGCGGCCGTCCTCGCGATGGCCGCCGTCGGCGTGCTCAGTCTCGCCGTCGGCACCCGGCAGGTCCCGCCGTCCGCCGTGCTCGACGCCCTGCTGCACGGCGGGGGTTCACCGGACGCCCTCGTCGTACGGTCGCTGCGGCTGCCGCGGACCGAGATCGGGCTGACGGCGGGGGCCGCGCTCGGCGTCGCCGGGGCCGCGCTCCAGGCGGTCACCCGCAATCCGCTCGCCGACCCCGGCATCCTCGGGCTGAGCCAGGGCGCGGCGGCCGGCGTCGTCCTCGCGATCGGCTTCGGGCTGGCGAACGGCTTCGGCGGATACGTCTGGTACGCCTTCGCCGGTGCCGTCGTCGCCGCCTGCCTGGTGTACGGCGTCGCGACGCGCGGCCGGGAAGGGGCCTCGCCGGTGAAGCTGGCGCTGGCGGGGACGGCCCTGTCCGCGATGACGGCCGGTGCCACGACCCTCGTCCTCACCTCCAGCTCGGCCACGCTGGACCAGTTCCGCTTCTGGCAAGTGGGCGCGCTGAGCGGGCGGGACGCGGACACGGTCGTACGGATGCTGCCGTTCCTCCTCGCCGGTGCGGTCCTGGTGCTGGCCTGCGCGCGGGGGCTGGACGCGCTGGCGCTGGGGGACGAGACGGCGCGGGCGCTGGGGCACCGGGTCCAGCTCGTACGGGGTACGGCGGCACTCGGGGCGACCCTCCTCACGGCAGCCGCGGTCGCCGCCGCCGGCCCGATCGCCTTCGTCGGCCTCGCCGTGCCTCACCTGGCCCGCCGCCTGGTCTCCGGCGGGCATCGCGCCGTGCTGCCACTGTCCGCGCTGCTGGGCGCGGCGCTGCTGCTGGGGGCGGATGTGGCGGGGCGCGTGGTGAGGCCTCCGGCGGAGGTGCCGGCCGGGGTGATGACGGCGTTGGTGGGGGTGCCGGTGCTGGTGCTTCTGGTGCGGCGGAAGGGCGTGGGCGCATGAGCCGTCAGTCGGCGGGCCGTCGTGCCGCTCGGGCGGCTCCCGGCCCACAGAAGGGCGTGGCCGCATGAGCCGTCAGTCCGCGGGCCGTCGTGCCGCTCGGGCGGCTCCCGACCCACAGAAGGGCGGCACCCCGTCAGCGCCGGGCCGCGCGTCCCGCCCCTCAGCACCGACGCCGGGCACCCTCGCGTCCGACCTCACCGTCCTGCGCCCCCACCCCCGCATCTCCCTCCTCCTCCACCGCCGCTCCGCGGCAGCCGCCGCCACCCTTCTCGTACTCCTCGCGGCCGTCATGCTCGCCTCGGCCTGCGTGGGCCAGACGTACGTCTCCCCCGCCGAGGTCTGGCGCACCCTGCGCACCGGAGCCGGGCCCTACGACCTCGTCGTCGGGGAGTTGCGGGTGCCGCGGATCGTGCTCGGGGCGCTGGTGGGGGCCGCGCTCGGGCTGGCGGGGGCGCTCGTGCAGACCGTCACCCGCAACCCGCTGGCCAGCCCGGACGTGATCGGCGTAGGACATGGGGCAGCCGCCGCGACGGTGCTCGCGCTGGCGACAGGGACCGTCAGCTCACCGGGCGCGATGCCCGCCGTCTCCGTCGCGGGCGGGCTCGCGGCGGCGGCGCTGGTGTATGTGCTGGCGTGGCGGCGCGGTATGCAGCCGAGCCGGTTCGTGCTGACCGGGGTCGGTATCGGCGTCGCGCTGTCGGCGATCGTCCAGCTCTACCTCACCGACAGCGAGCTGGAGGCCGCCGAGCAGGTCAAGCTGTGGCTGACCGGCAGCCTCAACGGGCGCGGCTGGGAACAGGCGGGGCCCCTGGCCGTCGTACTACTGCTGTCGCTGCCCGCGCTGGTGTGGGCGAGCCGGGCCCTGCGTCCGCTCGGGCTCGATCCGGCCACGGCGGCCGCGCTCGGCGTACGGGTGGACCGGGTCCGGCTCGGCCTGACCGTGCTCGGCGTCGTCCTGGCGGCGACGGCGACCGGGGCGGCGGGACCGATCGGGTTCGTCGCCCTGACCGCGCCCCAGCTGGCCCGCCGGATCACCCGCACGCCCCAACTGCCGTTGCTCTGCTCGGCGTTGACGGGTGCGGTCGTCCTCGTCGCCGCCGACCTCGCGGCCCGCACGCTGCTGCCACCGCTGGAGATCCCGGTGGGGGCGCTCACGTCGCTGGTCGGCGGGCCGTATCTGCTGTGGCTGCTGGGCCGCCGTACGGCGACACGCTGAGGCCCCGGCAGGTCACCAAACCCGCCGGGGCCGCACGCGAAGTAGAGATCAGATCGTCGCTGTGTCGATCACGAACCGGTACCGCACATCACTCGCGAGCACGCGCTCGTACGCGTCGTTGATCTCGGACGCGCCGATCAGCTCGATCTCCGAACCGATGCCGTGCTCCGCGCAGAAGTCCAGCATCTCCTGGGTCTCCTGGATGCCGCCGATGCCGGAGCCGGCGAGGGTCTTGCGGCCGGCGATCACCGAGAAGAGGTTGAGGGAGATGGGCTCCTCGGGGGCGCCGACGTTCACCAGGGCGCCGTCCGTCTTCAGCAGCGAGAGGAACGCGCCGAAGTCGAGGGGCGCCGAGACCGTCGAGACGATCAGGTCGAAGGTGCCGGCCAGCTCCTCGAAGGTCTTCGGGTCGCTGGTGGCGTAGTAGTGGTCGGCGCCCAGCTTGAGGCCGTCGTCCTTCTTGCGCAGGGACTGCGAGAGGACGGTGACCTCCGCGCCGAGCGCGTGCGCGATCTTGACGCCCATGTGGCCGAGGCCGCCCATGCCGAGGATCGCGACCTTCTTGCCGGGGCCGGCGTTCCAGTGCTTCAGCGGGGAGTACGTGGTGATGCCGGCGCACAGCAGCGGGGCGGCCACGTCGAGGGAGAGGCCGTCGGGGATGCGGACGGTGAAGCTCTCGTCGACGACGATCTTCTCGGAGTAGCCGCCGTAGGTGGGCTCGCCGTTCTTGTCGAGGGCGTTGTACGTGCCGACGCTACCGCCCGTGCAGTACTGCTCCAGTCCGTCCTTGCAGTTGTCGCACTCGCGGCAGGAGTCGACCAGGCAGCCGACGCCCACACGGTCGCCGACCTTGAACTTGGTCACGCCGGGGCCGACCTCGGAGACGATGCCCGCGATCTCGTGGCCCGGGACCATCGGGAAGATCGCCTCGCCCCAGCCCTCGCGCGCCTGGTGGATGTCGGAGTGGCAGATACCGGCGAACTTGATGTCGATCAGTACATCGAACTCGCGGACCGCGCGACGCTCGATGGTGGTGCGCTCCAGCGGAGCCTTGGCGGCGGGGGCGGCGTACGCAGCAACAGTGGTCATGCCGGGGGGTCTCCTTGCGGTGGTATCGCGCCCGGCTGCCTTCGGGCCGGGCACGGAGATCAGCCTGCCCGACGGACCGGCGTTGTGGGAGGTCACGCTTCGACCTACGTCTGCTGGTCCTACCACTGGCGGGGTCAGGTTGGTGTGCGTACGACCAGGAATACTGGACGCATGGACGAACAACCCGAGCCCGCCGGAGCCCCCTCCCCCGGGGCCCCTTCCCCCGAGGCCGGCGGGTCCCTGGACCGGCGTGCCGAGCTCAGCGAGTTCCTGCGCACCCGGCGGGCCCGGCTCAAGCCGGAGGACGTGGGACTGCCGGACTTCGGGCGGCACCGCCGGGTGCCGGGGCTGCGCCGCGAGGAGCTGGCGCAGCTGGCCGGGGTGTCTGTGGCGTACTACACACGCCTGGAGCAGGGCAACGGGCGGAACGTGTCGGCGGAGGTCCTCGACTCCATCGCCCGCGCGCTGCGGCTCACCCACGCCGAGCACGACCACCTCACGCACCTGGCGAAACCCAAGCAGCACAAGAAGAAGCAGACCGCCCGCACCCAGCAGGTGCGGGGCGCGCTGCGACAGCTGCTGGACACGATGGACGGCATTCCCGCGTACGTCGTGGGCCGGCGCTCCGACATCCTCGTCTGGAACCGGATGGCCGCGGCGGTCTTCGGCGACTGGTCGCAGCTGCCGCCACAGGAGCGGAACTGGGCGCGGATGACGTTCCTGACGCCGGAGTACCGCGAGCTGTTCGTCGAGTGGGAGCAGAAGGCGTCCGACATCGTCAGCCATCTGCGAATGGACGCGGGCTGCCACCCGGACGACCCGCAGCTGTCCGCCCTGGTGGGCGAACTCTCCGTGAAGAGCGAGGAGTTCAGGCGGCTGTGGGCCACCCACGACGTCAAGGAGAAGAGCTACGGCGTCAAGCGGATGCACCACCCGCTCGTCGGCGACCTCGACCTCTCCTTCGAGACGTTCCGTCTGATCGACGACGGGGAACAGACCCTGATCACCTACCACGCCGAACCGGGCTCTCCGTCGGCCGATGCCCTGCGCCTCCTGGCCAGCTGGGGCACGGACGCGACCCGGGCGGGTTCCAAGGCGCCGTCGGCCTGACAGCACCCCGCGTCCCGGTAGCGGCACGAAGAGCGGATGTCACCCCGGTGGCGCGGCCCGTCAGCCCCGGTACGGCGGCGCCGCCCCCCAGTTCCACCGCGGCACCGGCTGCTCCGCCGGCGGCTTGGCATCCGGCCCGGAGAAGTGGACGGCGAGCCGCGTGCCCCACTCCACGTAGGCGAGGAACGCCGAACGGAACTCGGCGTCCGTCGGCAGGCCCGCCTCGTCGGCCGCGTCCTGGATGAGGTTCACCCAGCGCCGCCGCTGGACCTCGGTGATGCCCCGGCCCAGGTGCTTGGCGACCATGTGGCCGTGCCCGCCCTGCGTCTCGGAGTAGCCCGGCGGCCCACCGAACACCTCGGCGAGCCAGAGCGCCACATGCTCGGCGTGCTCGGGCGCGAGCCCCGCGAACACGGGCGCCAGGACCTCGTCCTTCAGCACCTTGCCGTAAAAGACCTCGGTCAGCCGCGCGAAGGCCTCCGCACCGCCCGCCCAGTCGTAGAGCGTGGGGACGGCCGAGCCGGTGCCCCGGACGGTGGTCGGCTTGTAGTGGCGCATCTCCTGGATGCTGGGGGTGTAGGGCCGGATCTCGGCAAGGAAGTCCGTGAACAGCTCGGACCTACGGAAGCCTTCGAGGTGATCCTCGGTCGACGTCCAGGTGATCCGCAGGATGTAGTGCTCGAAGTCCTCCTCGCAGCGGGCGAGTTCGAAGTCGACGCACTGCGGCGCCGCGGCGAGGAGGGCGGCGGCCTTGGTGTAGGCGGAGAGGAACTCCGCGGACTGGTCTTCCGGGATGTGGTAGCGGATGTACTCGACGGTCTGAGTCGTCATGCCAACACGGAAACACGAAAGCCCGCCGGACGCTCTGCCTCCGGCACCGTGGACGTAGCCGTGCGGGCGGTGTCGGAGCAACTGGTTTGCGGCACTAGCGGTCGAGCCAGCGCCGGATCGCTTCGAGCATGTTTTCCGGACCCGTGACGAAGCTCAACCGGATGCCCGGCTGGAGGTCGACGAGCACGTTGACGATCCGTTCGAACAGGACGGTGTTCTCCGGCACCAACCGGACGCCGCTGCCGATTGTCGCCAGCCCGAAGGAGCGCTCGGCGAACCGCCTTCGAATCTCGGCCTCGGCCTCGTCGGGGTCCTTGCTGACGCCGCACATCTCGCCGACGATGCCCGTCGCCTCGATCGCCGCCCACCCGCCCTCGATCCGGGCGGCCAGCTTCTCCGCGGTCAGATCCATTGACGCCAGTTCCTCCGGCGTGAACGCCTCGGGACTGATACCGATGGCCAGGACATCGTTGTTGAGCGGAGCCTTCACCTGAGAGTTCTTGTGGGACATGGGAGGCTCCTCAATTGCGATAATCAATTATCACGTCACTCTATAACCGACATAGATGACGTGCCAGTGAACCTTCCGGGGGCACTAGAAGCCGACGGCGAGTTGGTCCGCGCTGCCCCTGTTCAGACGGTCGGGTCGTTGGCCTTGAGCGCCGCGACGAACGGGGCCCAAGCGTGAGCGGTGAGGACGAGGGCGGGGCCGTCGGGGGCCTTGGAGTCACGTACGGGGACGATGCCGGGGAGGCCGTCGGCGATCTCGACGCAGTCCCCGCCGCTGCCGTTGCTGTAGCTGCTCTTGAACCAGAGCGCGTCACTCAAGTCGGTCCGGCTGCTTGCCATTTCGGTAATCCTCTGCCGCTGCCTTGATCATGGACAGGGACGTCTCCGGTGACAGCGCGACGGCCCTGAGCCGATCGTACGACTTGCGGTACTCCTCCACGAGGGCCGGATCGTCGATGGTGTCACCGCTGTGCAGCGACTCCGTGTAGACCAGTGGCGGGGCATCCGGGAAGGCCATGATCTTCGCGGTACCGAGCATGAAAGGGTGCGGTCCACATTTCCGCAGAAGAATCTGCGGAACAATGCGACGGCGCTCGGTCAACTCCACGATCCGGTCGAGCTGTTCGGCCATTCCCTGCGGCGGCAGGATCGGGTCCAGCAGCAGCGACTCGTGGAGGATCGCCCAGTACGCCGGGGTGTGGTGGTCCTCCTCGAAGAGGACGGCGCGCGCCATCCGGGCGCTGACCTTCGTCTCCGCCTCCTCGTCGAGCGACATCGGGTGCGTCGCCTGGACCACGGCTCGCGCGTAGGCCGGGGTCTGGAGCAAACCCGGGAACAGACTGGGGCACCACTCCTCGATCGTCCTGGCGCGCTTCTCCGCCTCCAAGACCTGCTCGAAGTAAGGGGCGTGCCCGACTCTCCGCGCCTTCCTCACATCCTCGCAATGCCGCTCGAAGAACCCGTCCGTCCCCAGCACCCGATCCGCGTGCCGAGCCAGATCGAGCGGCATCCGCCGCTGCCCGTGCTCGATGTCGCTGAGATACGTCTTGCCGTAGAAGATGCCCTCCAGCAGCCCCTCCAACGACAACCCCGCCGCCTCCCGCTTCCACCGCAACTCCTTGCCGTAGAAGGTCGGAACGCTCATCGAGCCGTCGATGTCCTTGCGCCGTACCACCGTTCACCCTCCTCCGCAGTCCTGGCCGCGAACGCGAACCCTCTTTTACGGTAGCCAGCCTCGCGTCACTCTGTGAGGGATTCGTCACAGAGCGCACACGAGAGGTCAGCCCCATGCCAACCCGCTACGACACAACCCTCTGCCTGGAGGAACTCCGCGCCGCCCTCGCGCTGCACGGCATCACGCTCCCGTCCCTGCGCATGGACCTCCCGACCTTCGCGGCCACCTACGAGCCGCCCGCGGGCCTCATCACGCTCGGGAACTGCAACACCGACACGGCCCGCGCACTCACCGCCGTACTCCGCGAGGCGGCCGAGCGGTGACCTTCGAACTCAGCCTGCTCGCCACCCCGAAGTCCGTCCCCGAGCTGCGTCACCACCTCCGTTGCCACAGCTACGAAGTCCGACTCTGCGCAAGCGAGTTGCTGACGAACGCCATCGAGCATCTCGGCGAGGGCACCCCGGTGACCGTACGCGTGACCGGCACGGACCACGGCCACGTCCGCGTCGAGGTCAGCGACCCCGACCCACGTGCGCTGCCAGTACTCCGCCACGCCACCGCCACGGACGAGGGCGGCCGGGGCCTTGCCATTCTCGATGCGCTCGCACAACGGTGGGGCGTGGACACACGAGCAGACGGCAAGACGGTCTGGTGCGAGTTGAAGGCGGAGACCAGCGCGAACGCAGGGTTCTGGCTGCGGCACCAGCGAGTCCTGGTGCCGCAGCCAGAGCGCTAGAACCGCGGATCGAGGAACGAGCCCCACGTGTGGGTGCCAGACGAGCTGACCACCGAAGTGCGGCTGGTTGCGGCCCCGTCCCAGTCGGGGTTCTCCGGCACCAGGACCGAGGTGTGGATGTAGTCGCCGTACTCGGGGTTCAGGCAACTCTGCCAGGTGTACCAGCCGGCGCCGAGGGACATGTCCCGCGTGACCCACTCGTTCCCGCCGATGCGCAGGCCCCAGTTGTAGCTGCCGCTGGCCAGGTAGATACGGCGGGACTCCGTGCAGGCGACATCTCCGCCGTCGGGGTTGGACGTCAGGTACTGGGTCCGCAGGACCCAAGCCGTGTCCGCCGACGGCGCGGCCGTCGCGGTGCTGGGCGCGACCATCGCCGCCATGCCCAGCGCGATCATCAGGGTGGTCAGGATTCGCCTCTGTCGTTTCATCACTTTCTCCTTCCGTGGTCAGCAATGCAGAGCATGCAGGGCGAAACCTGGGACCGGTCCCAGAAGAATCACGAAAGGCGAAGGCCCGCGCCGATTGGACGCTGGCGCGGGCCTTCGTGACGGGCTGGGCTAGATTCGGCTACTCACTTCCCGTAATACGCGTTGTAGATCGAGATCGTCGACTTGTTGTTCTGCTTGTCGGCGATCTTGGCGTGGAAGGAAATGCCCTTCCCCTTCGCCGGGTTCTTCACCATGATCTTGCCGTTCACGACCTTGACCTTGTTCCAGGTCTGGCCGTAGTCGTACGACACGTACACCGACAGCGACTTCAGGTTGGAGCCCTTGGCCGCGCCCTCGACGGTGACCGGGATCGACACCTTCTTGTCGGCCGCGACCCGGCTGTCCAGGCCGGTCTTCGCGTTGAAGCGGACCGTGGAGGCCGGGAGCTTGGCCATGTCCGTGGTCGGCTTCTTCGAGCGGAAGGTCCAGCTCGCGTCGATCCGGGTGGAGGCGGCCGCGACCTTGACGCTGCGCTTGACCGAGGTGGTCAGCTTGTACTCGGCCTCGGCGGACGGGACCGTGAACGCCTTGTCGCCGAACAGCGGGTCGTCGTTCGTGCCGACCTTGGTGCCGTTGCGGTAGAGCGACGTGTCGACCGACAGGAAGTCGGAGGAGCCGGCGTGCTGTGCCCCGTCGGCGAACAGCGGCACGTAGCCGTAGATGAGGTTGGCCTCACGGTACAAGCCGAAGTCCGCGTTCAGATGCGGGCCGAAGACCGCCGTGTTGAAGGTCTTCGTGTACTTCTGGCCCGCCTTGAAGGTCTGCGGGTTCCCCAGCGTGTAGAACGCGTCGACGATCGGGTAGCCCTGCTCGTCCTTCCCGCTGTACTGCTCGAAGTCGAAGGTCCACTGGATCTTGTCGGCCGTCGAGACGTACATCGTGCGCGCACCCGGCAGCTTCTGCTCCACCGGGAAGCCGATGACCACGTCGCTGGGGAAGAGGCCCCAGGTGACGAGCCCGCCGGTCTTGCCGCCGGCGGCGGCGCCGAGGTTGTTCTTCACCGTGGCGAGTTCGCTCGCCTTGAAGTGCCGGACCTTGTCGCCCTGGATCTTCTTGACCTGGGCGGTGGTGGCCACGTTGTACTCGGCGTCGGCGCCCTTGGTCCACTGACCGTTCCAGGTCTGCTGGAGACCGCTCGCGATCTCCCCGCCCAGGTGGGCCATCCGCAGGTTGGCGAACGAGTCGAGGCCCAGGCCGATGCCGATGCCCGCCGCGTCGTAGAAGTAGTTGCTCATCGCGGTGGTCAGCTCGGCCCCCGCGTCCGGCACGGTCAGCTCGCCCGCCTTGGTCTTGCGGGCGTCGACCGTCACCGTGGCGTTCTTGGTGAGGCTCAGCTTCGGCTGGACCAGCCAGTCGACGCCGCCCTCGAAGGTCACGAGGTCCTTCGCGATCCAGGCGTCGAGCAGGTAGGTGCCCTTGGGCAGGCGCATGGTCGTCGTACCGGAGTCGTCCACCGGCACCTGGAAGCCCCGGTTCTCGGCCAGGTCGGTGTAGCCGGCCACGATGGTGTTGTAGTTCGGGGTCGGCTTCCCGTCCCGGCCGATGTGCTTGATGGTGAGGTCGTACGACTCCACCTCACGCTGCACGGCCGCGGCCGTACGGACGCTCTGGCCGCCGCCGGTCGCGGTCACGTAGGCCGAGTAGGCGCCGTCGATCGTGCCGCCCAGCTTGGTGTTGACGGTCATGGCGACGGACGCCTTGCCGCCCGCCGGGACCTTCACCGTGGTGGCGCCCAGCTTGAAGAAGCCGGCCGGAGCGGCCTGCCCCTTCGGGTTGGTGGCCGTCGACGTCAGATTCAGCGTGACGTCACTCGTGCCGAGGTTGCGGTACGTCAGCTGCTTGCTGACCGGCTTGTCGTCGGAGTGCGGCCACTGCTGCGTGCCGAAGCTCACCGACACCGGGTCGGCGATCACGGTCTGCTTGACGGCCTTGTCGACCTGGATACGGCCCGAACCCTGCTCGAACGGGGTGTACTTGCCGCCCTTGGTGGAGCCGGTCAGCGCGCCCTTGAGCTCGGTGTACGTCCAGTCCGGGTGCTGCTGCTTGAGGATGGCCGCGGCGCCCGCGACGTGCGGGGTCGCCATCGACGTACCCGAGATGCTCAGGTAGCCGACCGGATTCTCGCCGACCTCCTGCTCGATGGCGCTGCCCTTGGCGGACGCGGCCGTGATGTCCACGCCCGGCGCGGTGACGTCCGGCTTGATCGCGCCGTCGCCGAGCCGCGGGCCGGTCGAGGAGAAGTCGGCGAGCAGGTCCTTGTCGTCGACGGCGCCGACGGTGAGCGCGGCGTCCGCGCTGCCCGGCGAACCGATCGACTCCGGGCCGGAGTTGCCCGCCGCGATCGCGAAGAGGATGCCCTTCTCGGCGGACAGCTTGTTGACCGCCGCCTCCAGCGGGTCGACCTCGGGTGTGTCGGTGCCGCCGAGGCTGAGGTTGACGACGTCGGCGTCCTGTTCGGCCGCCCACTCCATGCCGGCGAGGATGCCGGAGTCGTCGCCGGAGCCGGTGTCGTCGAGGACCTTGCCGGCGATGATCGACGCGCCGGGAGCCACACCCTTGTACTTGCCGCCGGACTTCGCGCCGGTCCCGGCCGCGATGGACGCGACGTGCGTGCCGTGCCCGACGTGGTCCTTGTCGTCGGTGGACGTCGAGAAGTTCCTGGCCGCGATCACCTGGTCCTTCAGGTCCGGGTGGGTCGCGTCGACACCCGTGTCCAGTACGGCGATCTTGACGCCCTTGCCGTCGTAGCCGGCGGCCCACGCCTTGGGGGCGCCGATCTGCGGCACGGACTTGTCGAGGCTGGCCTTGCGGACGCCGTCGAGCCAGACGTGCGCGATGCCGGAGGCCGTCTTGGCGCCGTTGGTGACCGCGTCCCACAGCTCGGGCGCGTCCTCGTGCGGGGTCTGGACCGCGTCGGCGTTCAGGGACTTGAGCGTCCGGCGGAGGTTGCCCGCGTCACGGACGTCGCTCTTGGCGGCCGTTGCGGTGCCTTTGTAGCCGACGATGACCTTCAGGCCCTTGGCCTGGGACGTGCGGGTGGCGGACTTGCTGAGCTCGGTGATGTCGAACAGCCGCTGGTCGAGCTTGCCGGTGGCGACCAGACGGGCCGCGTCGCCGGGTATCACGAGCGTGTGTCCGTCGACCTTGCGGATCTGGACGGGTATGTGCGAACGCCCCTTCGCCCGCTCCAGGGCGACCACCCGGCCCTTGGCGTCGACCGCGACCCGGTCACCGGTGATCAGGGTGATGCGGTCCTTGGCCGTCAGCCCGCCCTTCGCGGCGGCGCTGGTCTGCGACCCCTGCGCCGCCCCCTCAGCGGCCCCCTCCGCCGACGCCGGGCCGGTCATTCCCGCCGCCAGCGCGACCGCGGCTGCCGTGGCAACCGTGGCCGCGCATGCTCTTTTCACTTGTCTGCGCAAGACTCCCCCTTGCTGAAGAACCGGGTGAATTCCCCGTTCACCCGGCCGGGGGTGGTCTCGCACGCATGGGCGGGCGCCCCCCGGGACTCGCAGTATGCCGGGGTGTGATCAGGCAGCTCAATACACAGGGATCCGACAGGAAGGGTCTGTTACACGATCGACGGGGAAGCGAACATCTCCGGCCACTGCCGAATATCGCCGTTACGTGATGAGAGGGCGCTACGAGACTGCGCTACGAGACGGCGTTCTCCTTCACCGTGAGCTTCCCCTTGCGAATCGTCGCCACCCGCGGGGCCTTCTTCGCGATCGAGGAGTCGTGGGTGACCATGATGAAGGTCAGCCCCAGCTCCTTCCACATGCGTTCGAGTACGTCCATGATCTCGTCGCGCATCGACTCGTCGAGGTTTCCGGTGGGTTCGTCGGCGAGCAGCACCTTCGGCTGCTTGACCAGCGCGCGGGCGATGGCGACACGCTGCTGCTGACCGCCGGACATCTCGCCAGGCAGATGCCCGAGCCGCTCGCCGAGCCCGACCGACTCCAGCGCCTCGGCGGCCCGCTCGCGCCGCTCCTTCGTCTTCACACCCAGGGGTACGAGGGCGGTCTCGACGTTCTCCTGCGCGGTGAGCGTCGGGATCAGGTTGAAGCTCTGGAAGACGAAGCCGATGTTCTCGCTGCGCACCTTGGTGAGCCGGGCCTCGGACAGCTTGGCCATGTCCGTGCCGTCGAGGACGACTTCACCGGAGGTGGGGCGGTCGAGACCGCCGAGCATCTGGAGCAGGGTGGATTTGCCTCCGCCGGTGGGGCCTTGGATGACGAGGCGGTCACCGTCGGCGATCGTGAGGTCTACGCCGTCTAGGGCGTGGACGGTGTCTTTGCCTCGGGTGTAGTGCTTGGTGACGCTTCTGAGTTCGTACATGGTGGGTGGCTCCTGGGGGGTCGGGGTGGTGTGGGTCGGTTTTCGGCTGCCGGCCCGGTGGGGGCTGGTCGCGCAGTTCCCCGCGCCCCTGAAGGTGGGACCGGTCCCTGCCCGTTGCAACCGAACCCGGAGTTACTCGACTCGTCGCAGCGCGTCCGCCGGACGTAGCCGCGACGCGCGCCAGCCCCCGAAGGCGCCCGCGATCAGCCCACCCGCCACCGCGAGGCCGACCGCGATACCGATGGTCGTCACGCTCACCGGCGCGGTGAGCGTGACGTCGAGTGTCCGAGCCGCCGCCTGCCGACCACCGCCGAAACCACCACCGCCTCCGCCGGTCGTCCCGCCGCCCAGCTGGGCCTGGAGCGTCGGGCTGATGGCTGTGACGACGTACGCGCCCGCCAGACCCAGCGCGATGCCCAGCACACCGCCCACCAGACCATTGACGATCGCCTCACCGACGACCTGCCGGGTCACCCGCCCGGACTTCCAGCCCAGCGCCTTCAGCGTGCCGAACTCCCGCACCCGGCGTGACACCGCCGAGGACGTCAGCAGACCGGCGACCAGGAACGCGGCGATGAGCACCGCGATGGCCAGCCACTTGCCCACGCTGGTCGCGAGGGAGGACGCCGTGGACAGGGAGCCGGAGACGGTGTCCGCGAGGTCGGCGGAGGTCGTGACGGTCGTACCCGAGATGTTCTTCTGGATGGTCGACTTGACGGCGTCGATCTTCTGCGAGTCGGTCGCCCGGACGTAGATCGTGGTGACCTTGTCCTTGGAGTCGCTGAGCGTCTGTGCCTGCTTGAGCGGGATGTAGAGGTTGGCGGCCGGGTCACCGCTGTCGGCCGTCGCGATGCCGATGACCTCGAACTTGGTGCCCTTGACGGTGACCGTGCCGCCGACCTTGAGCTTCTTCTCCTTGGCGTACGCGGAGTCGGCGACGACGACCTTGGCGGCGGTCTCCGTCGACTTGAACGTACGGCCGCTGGTGATCTTGGAGGAGGTCAGCGGGCCGAGGGCGGGCTTGGTGACGTCGGTGCCGAAGACCGAGTAGTTGTTGACGTCGAAGTTGGCTCCGCCGCCCTGGACCTGGCCCTCGGGGGAGGGAGCGGCGCCCGGGGCACCGCCCTGCTGGTTGCCTCCCTCGCCGTTCTGCTGGACCTCGCCGCGGGTGAACTCGCCGCTGACCTTGACGACTTGGAGGCTGAGACCGCCGACCGCGTCGGAGACGCCGCTCTGCTCGCCGACCTTGGTGACGGTCGAGGCCGACAGTGTCTCGAAGCCCTGCACCAGGACGCGGTCACTGCTCTGTTCCGAGCCGGAGTCCTGCGCGTCGAACTGGAAGCGGGGGCGGTCGGAGCTGGTGGCGGCCGGCTGGGCCGCCTTGGTGACCGTCATGTCCGTACCCAGTCCGTACAGCGACTGGAGGACCTTGTCCTGCGCTTTCCCCATGCCGGACGACACGGAGGTGACCACGATGACCAGCGCGATACCCAGCGCGAGTCCGGAGGCGACGACGAGGGCCGCTTTTCTGCGGCGGCGCAGCTCGCGCCTCAGATAGGTGAAGAACATGGCCGAAAGCTAAGTACGGCTCGTGATGATGGGATAAGCCCGGCATAAGAGAAGCATGAGAAGGCTGTGGCGAACCCCGGAAACAGCGATGCCGCCCCTGGGGGCGGCACCGAAGCGGGTTGAATGAGGGGCTGTCAGACCGCCGAACCGGCCTTCCAGTCCGCCCAGCTCATGTTCCAGCCGTTGAGCCCGTTGTCCGGCGCGACCGTCTTGTCGCCGGTGTTCCGGATGTCGACCACGTCACCGATGAGCGAGCTGTTGTAGAACCACGCGGCCGGCATGTTCGGGTCGCCCGCGCCCTTCGTGTCCGACAGGCCCACGCAGCCGTGGCTGGTGTTCACGCTGCCGAAGATGGACTTGGCACCCCAGTAGTTGCCGTGGATGAAGGTGCCGGAGCTGGTCAGACGCATGGCGTGCGGGACGTCCTTGATGTCGTACTCGCCCTTGCCGTCGTCGTCGGTGAAGCCGACCGTCGCGCCGTTCATCCGGGTCTCCTTGAACTTCTCGGAGATCACCATCTGGCCCTGGTAGGTCTTGTTCTCGGGCGAACCGGCGGAGATCGGGATCGTCTTGACGGTCTTGCCGTCCTGCGTGACCTTCATCTGCTTGGTCTTCGCGTCGACGTACGTGACCTGGTTGCGGCCGATCTTGAAGGTGACCGTCTTCTGCTGGACGCCGTAGACACCGGAGGCACCCTCGACACCGTCGAGCGCGAGCTTCAGCGTGACGGTGGAGTTCTCCTGCCAGTAGTCCTCGGGCCGGCAGTCCATGCGGTTGGCGTTGAACCAGTGGCAGACGACTTCCTGGCCGCCGGTGGTGGAGACGGTGATGCCCTTCTGGACGGCCGCCTTGTTGGTGATCGCCTTGTCGAAGTTGATCGACACGGGCATCCCGACGCCGACGGTGGTGCCGTCGTCCGGGGTGAAGGTGCCGATGAAGCTGTTCGCCGGGGAGACCGTGGTGAACGAGGCGTTCTCGTGGGCGACGCGGCCCTCGGAGTCCTTGGCCTCGGCCGTCAGCTTGTAGGTGGTGGACCGCTCCAGCTGGGCGCTGGGCTTCCAGCTCAGCTTGTCCGCGGATATCTGGCCGCCGACCTCGGTGCCGTCGGCGGTCGTCATCGACACGTCGGTGAGCGTGCCCTTACTCACGGTGACGGCGGCGGAGTTGTTGATGGAGGCGTTGTCCGAGCCGTCCTTGGGCGTGATCGCGATCTGGGCCTCGGAGGTCTTCTTGGCCGCCGCCTCGTCGACCTTGGCCTGCGAGGTGTCGCCGCCGTCCTTTCCGGAGGCGTCGTCGCCGCCACCGCTGGAACATGCCGACAGCACCAATACGCCGCCGAGCAGTGCGGACGCGACCGTCAGGCCCCTGCCCCGCTTACCGACCGTCATCACACGCTTCTCCATCGTTGCCAAATCCCCAAAAACCCGAGAGTCCCCGCCAGTGAAACTTCAACGCTACGACCGGTTCGTCCCGTTCCACATTCCTGGAATGTGTGGGGCACGCCACGTCCGCCGTGGCGGCAGGTGCGGGTGTCAGGCCGTGCGCCCCTTGAGACGACGAAACCCCGGACGCCGGTTGCCGCCCGGGGTCACGATTTCCCCAAACGGCCTCAGCCGACAGCCTCTTCTTCGTCATTCTCGTCGACATCATCCTCGTCGAGATCCCAGTCCGGCGAATCGGGGTCGTAGTCGATCTGCTCGCTGGACCAGGAGGCCTGCGCGAGGTCCACCCCCGGCATCTCCCTGACCAGGTCGAACGGGTCCACGAGATACGCGAGGGCCTCCGCGGTGTCTTCCGTCACAGCGCTCTCGGCGTGTACCCGCTCCTCGGCCGGCATATCGGAATCTCCGGCGATCCGTCCCAGCGCGGCCTGCGCGAGGGCGTCGGCGTCGTCGATCTCGAGGACGAGTTCCACACGAAGCCGTACAAACTGTGATGTCTCAGGAGTGCTCATGCCCGGAGAGTACGGCCCTTTGTTCCCGTGACTTTCCCGTGACCCGCACCTTTCACTAACATCGCCCGGACGGCCAATTCTCCAGTGCCACAAGGGGATCGATATTCCGTGTCATCCGCTCGCCGTTCGTTGCTGACCGCCACCGCCGCGGGGACCCTGCTGGGCGCCCTGTGGTTCGTCCCCTCCGCCAACGCGACGGGGGACGCGCCGGCCAGAACAACACCTTCGGCGACCCCGACGCCGCAGGTCACCACCCAGGCGCGAGCCATGACCTCCAGTACGACCATGGAGGGCACCCAACTCGCCGACACCGGTAGCTTCGACACCACCCCGTACGTCGTCGGCGGCACGGCCTTCCTCACGCTGGGCGCGGGCTTCGTCGTCTTTTCCGTACGCCGGGAACGTCTCGGCTTTTGATATTGCTTGACGTTTTCTTGACGAGACCTTCATAGTCCGCTCATGAAGAGATCATCGAGGGCGCGCATAGCCGCCACGGCCACCGTGAGCGTGCTGTCGCTCGCCCTCATCACAGGATGCGGCGGGGACTCGGACGACGCCAAGGACTCGTCCAAGGACTCCTCGTCCTCGCCGACCACGGCCGCGAAGGCGTACAGCGCGGCCGAGTTGAAGAAGCTGATCATCGCCCAGAGCGATGTCGACGGGTACGAGGTCAAGGCGGTCCCGAACACGTACCCCGCCGCCAAGAGCGCCATCAAGGGCGACGAGCAGTGCAAGCCGCTCGTCTACGTCTTCAGCGGCCTCGCCCCGGGCGACGCGACGGCCGAGACGAACACCATGGCGACCTCCCGGGCGAAGCCCTCGGACACCCCCTCGAAGTCCCTGGAGGACCTCACCGAGGAAGAGATCGACGAGGCGACCACCGCGTCGATGAGCCTCCCCGTCACCGTCGTCTCGCTCTCCTCGTACGAGGGTGACGGCGCCGCGCGGACGATGAAGGCCGTCTCCGACGCCGTCGAGAGCTGCGCCTCGGGCTTCACCGCCGGCGCGGGCGGCGACGAGCAGAAGTTCACCGAGGTCGCCGCGGAGAAGGCCTCCGGCACCGGCGACGAGTCGGTGGCGTACTCCGCGGGCGGCGACCTGTTCGGCGCGAGCGGCAAGCCGGCCGCCGTGCACGGAGAGGTGGTGCGCCACGGCAACACCATCGCGACGTACTACACGATGAACCTCGGCGCGATGATGTCCGGCAAGGCGTACGACATCCCGGCGGCCTTGATCGACGCGCAGGCGGCCAAGCTCAAGTAACAAGCTCAAGTGATCCACGGGGTCCTGCCGCAGGGGCGGCAGGACCCCCGAACTGTCCTACTCAAGCGGCCCGGTGACCGTCTCCGCCGCCGCGACCAGCCGCCCCTCGCGCACGAACGCGTCCGCCGCGGCGAGGTCGGGCGCCAGGAACCGGTCCGGACCGGGCCCCTGCACCCCCGCCTTCCGTACGGCCTCGACGACCGCCCGCGACGCCGGCGCCGGGGCCAGCCCCTCGCGCAGCTCGACGGCACGCGTGGCGGCGTACAGCTCGACGGCGATGACGCGGGTGAGGTTGTCGACGGCGCCGCGCAGCTTGCGGGCGGCCGACCAGCCCATGGAGACGTGGTCCTCCTGCATCGCCGAGGACGGAATCGAGTCCGCCGACGCCGGTACGGCGAGCCGCTTCATCTCGCTGACCAGGGCGGCCTGCGTGTACTGGGCGATCATGAGCCCCGAGTCGACGCCGGGATCGTCCGCGAGGAACGGCGGCAGACCGTGACTGCGGTTCTTGTCGAGCAGCCGGTCGGTGCGGCGCTCGGCGATGGAGGCGAGGTCGGCAGCGGCGATGGCGAGGAAGTCCAGGACGTAACCCACCGGAGCGCCGTGGAAGTTGCCGTTGGACTCGACGCGCCCGTCGGGCAGGACGACGGGGTTGTCCACGGCCGAGGCGAGCTCGCGCTCGGCGACGAGCCGGGCGTGCGCCATGGTGTCCCGGCCGGCACCGGCGACCTGCGGGGCGCAGCGCACGGAGTAGGCGTCCTGGACGCGGGGAGCGTCGTCCTGGTGGTGCCCGGTGAGCTCCGAACCGGCCAGCACGGCCAGCATGTTGGCGGCGCTGGCGGCCTGCCCCGGATGCGGGCGGATGGCGTGCAGTTCGGGGGCGAGGACCTTGTCGGTGCCGAGGAGGGCCTCGAGGCTGAGCGCGGCCGTGATGTCGGCGGACTTGTAGAGCGTGTCCAGGTCGGCGAGGGCCATGATCAGCATGCCGAGCATGCCGTCGGTGCCGTTGAGAAGGGCGAGGCCTTCCTTCTCACGCAGTTCGACGGCGGCGATGCCGTGCTCGGCGAGGAGCTCACCGGCGGGCCGTACGGTCCCGTCCGGGCCCTCGGCCTCGCCCTCCCCCAGGAGCGTCAGGGCGCAGTGGGACAGCGGGGCCAGGTCGCCGGAGCAGCCGAGGGAGCCGTACTCGTGGACGACCGGGGTGATACCGGCGTTCAGGACGTCGGCCATGGTCTGGGCGACCTCGGGGCGGACGCCGGTGTGCCCGGAGCAGAGGGTCTTCAGCCGCAGGAACATCAGCGCGCGCACGACCTCGCGCTCGACCCGCGGCCCCATCCCGGCGGCGTGCGAACGGACGATGTTGCGCTGCAACTGGGCCCGCAGCTCCTGGCTGATGTGCCGGGTCGCCAGGGCGCCGAAGCCGGTGCTCACGCCGTAGACGGGTTCGGGCTTGGCGGCAAGCTGGTCCACGATCGCGCGGGCCGCGGCGAGGGCGGCGACCGCCTCCGCGGAGAGCTCGATACGGGCTCCGGCGCGCGCCACGGCGACAACGTCGGACGCGGTCACCCCTGACGTCCCCACCACCACAGTGTGCATATCCATATTCAGGAGCGTACGCAGTGAATTCGAGGATGTCACCAGTGGGGGGCCGGTTCGCCCCTTACCGATGTGTCACACATCAGGGCTGTCAGGGGCGCCCGCGGAAGCGGCGGCGTTCGGCGGTCGTCTCGGGAGAGGGCTCGTCGGCCAGGCGTACGACCGGGTCGTCCGGGCCCTCCCGCCCGGCGACGACCGGCCGGGTGGCCCGCTCGGCCTTGGCCCGGTACTGGGCGGCATCGGCGAGCCGGAACAGCCGGCGGGCGGAGCTGACCGGGCCGATGGGGTGCTCGGTGGACGCCACCCCGCAGGCGACCCCGTCGCCCAGCTCCAGTTCGGCCGACCGGCGGCAGAGTTCGTCGGACGCCTTGACCACCTCCTCGGCGGACGGCCCGACCGCGAGCAGACAGAACTCGTCCCCGCCGAGACGGGCGGCGAGGGCCCCGGGCAGCATGGCGCCGCAGAGCGAGAGGACCGACCCGAAGCGTTCGAGGAGCCGGTCGCCCACGGCGTGCCCACGGGTGTCGTTGACCCGCTTGAGCCCGTTGATGTCGCAGACGACAAGACTGACGACGACGCCCTCCTTACGGTGCCGCTCGACGGCCTTGTCCAGGTGCGCGTCGACGGCGCGGCGGTTGGCCAGACCCGTGAGGGCGTCGGTGAACGCCAGCCGCCGGACCTCCTCCAGCCGCTCGGTCTGGGCGATGCCGGCGGCGGCCACGGCGGCCAGGACCGTGGCGAAATCGGCGTCGGCGCGCTCGAAGACGGGGGCGCCGATCGGCCGGGCCACATACAGCTCGCCCCAGGCCCGCGCGTGCAGCACGATCGGGGCGACCACGCAGCAGCCGCGCCCTCGGCGGCGGAGGGCGGCGACGCGCTGATGGACGTAACCGGGCCGGAGTCCGGCCGCGGGCCCCTCGGCGGTCTCCACCCAGGCGTGGGGCTCGCCGCCCCCGGCCCAGCGTTCGTGCAGGAACTCGGTGATCTCGGCGAACTGGTGCACGGGGTAGGACTCGTCGTCCGGGAACTCCTCCTCGCCCCCGGCCCGCTCGCCGACGTTCACCAGGACCCGCAGCCGCCCGAGCTCCCGCTCCCACACGGACAGCGCGGCGAAGCTCCCGCCGAGCGCGCGGCAGGTCCCGCTCGCGGCGGCACGCCACGAATCCCGCGCGCAGTGCGCCGCGGCCATGCCCTGCGCCAACGCGACCACGGCCGCGAGCCGAGTGTCCTCACCCATCACTCCAGGCTAGGGAGGTTCGGGGCGAAGCGGGACATTGGTGTGCCGGTGGGGTGAGGCACCCGGCGCTGGTGCGGGCGTCGCTGGGGGTTGCACCCCCAGACCCCCGCTGTCGGCCTGAACGGCCTCGTCCTCAAGCGCCGGACGGGCTGAGATGCACTGACCGGCACTCACAGGGCGCCCTACTCCCCCGGCCAAGAAGGCCGCCGCTTCTCATTGAACGCCGCCACCCCCTCCGCCCGATCCCCCGAGAACGCCACCGCCCGCCACGCCGCGTCCTCGACCTCCAGCCCGGCCCGCAGATCCAGCCCGTGCCCCAGCCGCAGCGCCCGCTTCGCCGCCCGCAGCCCGACCGGGGAGTTCGCCGCGATCCGGCCCGCCAACGCCAACGCCTCCTCCCGGTCCCGCCCCTCCTCCACCAGCGTGTCCACGAGCCCCAGCTCCCGCGCCTGACCGGCCTCCACCCGCCGCGCCGTGAAGATCAGCTCGGCCGCCCGCGCGGCCCCCACCCGGCGCGGCAGCAACTGCGTACCGCCACCGCCCGGAATCACCCCGACGGACACCTCGGGCAGCCCCACCACGGCCGTACGGTCGGCCACGATCAGGTCGCACGCCAGCGCCATCTCGAAGCCGCCGCCCAGCGCGAACCCGTGCACCGCCGCGATCGTCGGCACCGGCAGCTCCAGCACCCCGGTGTACGCACCCCGGGCCACCGGCCGCTGCCGTACCAGCTCGGCGTCGCTGAGGGAGTTGCGCTCCTTCAGGTCGGCCCCGACGCAGAACGCGCGCTCGTGCGTCGAGGTCAGCACGACCACGCGTACGTCACGGTCGGCGGCCAGCGCCGCGCACGCCCCGGCGAGCGACCGGGCCAGCTCCGTCGAGATCGCGTTCATGGCCTTGGGCCGGTCCAGGGCCAGCTCCGCGACATGCCCCGCTTCGTGCCGCCGTACCAGCACGAACTCCCCGAACCGCTCCTCGCTCATGACACCCTCCTGGTTAACGGCGGTTAACATCCTTCGCCCCGATCATCGCAGCAGCGCCCCGTAGGGGAAAGGGCGAGCCGGGATTGTTCCCAGTCGGGGACCCGACACCCCGTTCGAGTGACATCCCGCCCATCTCCCGACCCACCGCCCGGGGCAGCGCATAACGTGCGTCCGCCACGGCGCACCGGGGGCGTGAGCGCACTGGGGAGGGATCGCGATGACGGAGACGGACCGGCCGGAGAAGCCGGAGAGAGCCACCACGGAGGACACGACCGCACTGTCCGAAACGACGTACGGCGGCGAACCGCGCCTCTTCGGCCCCCGGGGCCGGCACCGCAGGCCCCGCTCCCGCAAGGTGCTGCTCGCCGTGGGAGGCCTGGCCCTGGCCGCCGGGGCGCTGAGCCTCCTACGGCCGGCACCCGATGCGAGGGTCGGCGGCCTCGGCACCACGGAGGCCGAGCCCCGACCGGAGCCGGGCACTGCCACTGCCCGGGCGACCAACGCCGCCGCCGCGGCGACCGTCCCCAGGCCGAGCCCGTCGGCGACGCACGCACTGGGCCAATCGAGTGCGACGCCCACCCCGCCGGTCTCCCCCGCCCCGACCCCCTACACGACGGCCGCACCCCACAGGCCCGCGGCCGTCCCCACGACGATCCCGGACGCGCCGAACACCACCGCCCCACCCCGCCGCCCACCGGCATCCACAAGCCCCGCCGCCCCACGCCCGGCACCGACCCCCACCGCGGACTCCCCGCAGCCCGAACAGCCATCTCAGTCACCTCAGCCACGCCGGCCAGGCCTCTGCGTACCGGTCATAGACCTGTGCGTGGACCCGCTGGACCGCTGAGAGGGGCGGCTACGACAGGCGGGGCTGCCGGGGCTGCCGGGGCCAGGGCTACGACGTCGACGTCCCGTTCCGCCGCGTGAGCAGCCACGGCTCGACCACGCCGAGCCCGCGCACCGGCCGCTGCCACATCGGCTGGAGCGCGAAGCGGTAGGCCGGCGGCTCCTCGCCCTCCTTCTCGGCGGCGGCCACGGCCTCGGCCGCCTCCGCCTCGGAGGCCGGGGACTCGCCGGAGCGGACCAGCTCCTCCGCGAAGGCGCTGTCGATGAGGACGGCGTCACGCGGAGCTATCGAGGTCAGCCGGGAGGCGAGGTTCACCGTCGTACCGAAGACATCGCCCATACGGGTGGTCACCGTGCCGAAGGCGATGCCGACGCGCAGCTCCGGCATGGTCTCGTCGTTCGACATCGTCTCGACGAGGGTCAGCGCGATCTCGGCGGCCACGCCCGCGTCGTCGGCGGCGTAGAGCACCTCGTCGCCGAGGGTCTTGATGAGCCGTCCGCCGCGCGCGGCGACCAGGTCGGCGCAGGTGGTCTCGAAGGCCTCGACGAGTTCGCCGAGCTCCTCCTCCTCCATCCGGCGGGTCAGCCGCGTGAACCCGACGAGGTCGGCGAAGCCGACGGCCAGGCGCCGGTCGACCATCTCCTCGTCGTCGGCGGTCTGCACGACCCGGCCCGCCGAGGCGGCGAGCTGGCGCCGCCAGACGTAGACGAGGAACTCCTCCAGCTCGGGCAGGAGCAGCTCGATGATCGGGTACGTCACCTCGGTGCGCGACATGCCCGGTTCCGGGGGCTCGGTCAGTCCCTCCAGGAACGAATCCATCTGCCATTCGGCCAGTCGGGCGGTGGTCTGCCCCGTGGACCGCGCCACCTGCACGGCCATCGCCTCGCTGAGCAGTCCCGCCTCCACCAGACCGGAGAGCCGGCGCAGCGCGAGCACGTCGGCCTCCGTGAGCGCCTTGGCCTGCCCGATGTCGGCGAAGCCCATGGCCCGCCAGAAGCGGGTGGCCAGCTCCACGGAGACACCGGCGCTGCGGGCCGCCTGGAAGGGGGTGTAGCGCCGCTCGGCGCCGAGGATGAGCTGTTCGATGCGCAGGGCGAGCGGGTTACCGCCGGGGTCGGCGGCCTCTGGGTCCACCCGGCCGTCCGCATCCGCGTCCGCGCCGGAGCCCTCGTCGTCGACGGTCACGCCTGCTGCCCTTCCGATCTGTCACGGCCAGGTATCGACCGGCCTCAACTCTACGGCAGGTGTGCGGTAGCTCACTCCGTGAGGCGAGCGACGGGGGCACCTCTTTACCAACCGAGTCGGGTGGTGGGTGGGCATAGGCCCGGGGGTCTGGGGGCGGAGCCCCAGCAGCTACACGGACCGCAAGTGCACGACGTCCCCCGCGCCCACCGGCTCCTGCACACCCTCCCCCGTGGCGATCACCAGCCGCCCGTCCCCGTCGACCGCCACCGCCTCCCCGACGATCGACCGATCCCCCGGCAACTCGGCCCGCACCACCCTCCCCAACGACGCGCACCCCGCCGCATACGTCTCCTGCAAGCCACTGACCACCGGATCACCCCCGGCCGCCCGCCACCGCCGGTACCACTCCTCCAGCGACCGCAGCACGCCCCGCAGCAACGTGTCCCGGTCCGTACTCACCGCCCCGGCCAGCGCCAGCGACCCCGCCTGCGGCACCGGCAGCTCCTCGGCGCGCAGGGTGACGTTGATGCCGACTCCGACGACCACACCGTCGTCCCCGGCCCGCTCCGCGAGGATGCCCCCGGCCTTGCGTTCCTCTCCCTGGACGGTCACCAGCAGGTCGTTGGGCCATTTGAGTGCCGTGTCCACGCCCGCCGCCCGGGACAGCCCCGTCGCCACCGCCACCCCGGTCAGCAGCGGCAGCCAGCCCCAGCGGGCCACCGGCACCTCTGTCGGTTTCAGCAGGACGGAGAAGAAGAGGCCCGAGCGGGCCGGGGCCGTCCACTGGCGGTCCAGACGGCCCCGCCCGGCCGACTGCTCCTCCGCGACCAGGACCGCCCCCTCGGCCGCCGTGCCCTCGACCGCGCGGGCGACGAGGTCGGAGTTGGTGGAGCCGGTGCGCTGCACCACGTCCACGTCGCACCACAGCCCGCCCTCCCGCACCAGCGCCCTGCGCAGAGCGGCACCATTGAGGGGCGGACGGTCCAGGTCGGACCACCGGCTGCCGTTCGGCTTGTCGTTCGCGTCTGAAGCATCTCGCGGCGTCATGCAACCCACATTAGGTGTGGTAAACGCCGCACTGCCGACAGGTAGGCACCGCACTACTCTACGGATGAGTAACCGTCCCCCCTTTTGAGCAGGCAGGGAGCCCCATCCCGATGTCCGAGCCGGAAGAGCGCAACGAGATCCACAAGACCCCAGGGATCGACATCCACACCACCGCGGGCAAGCTCGCGGATCTCCAGCGCCGCATCGAGGAAGCGACGCACGCCGGCTCCGCACGCGCCGTCGAAAAGCAGCATGCCAAGGGCAAGTTGACGGCCCGTGAGCGGATCGACCTCCTGCTCGACGAGGACTCCTTCGTCGAGCTGGACGAGTTCGCCCGGCACCGGTCCACCAATTTCGGCCTGGACAAGATCCGCCCCTACGGCGACGGCGTGGTCACCGGATACGGAACCGTCGACGGCCGCCCCGTCGCCGTCTTCTCCCAGGACTTCACCGTCTTCGGCGGAGCCCTCGGCGAGGTCTACGGCCAGAAGATCGTCAAGGTGATGGACTTCGCCCTCAAGACGGGCTGTCCGGTCATCGGCATCAACGACTCCGGCGGCGCCCGCATCCAGGAGGGCGTCGCCTCGCTGGGCGCCTACGGCGAGATCTTCCGGCGCAACACCCACGCGTCCGGCGTGATCCCGCAGATCAGCCTGGTCGTCGGGCCCTGCGCGGGAGGCGCGGTCTACTCCCCCGCCATCACCGACTTCACGGTCATGGTCGACCAGACCTCGCACATGTTCATCACCGGCCCGGACGTGATCAAGACGGTCACCGGCGAGGACGTCGGCATGGAGGAGCTGGGCGGCGCCCGCACCCACAACTCCGCCTCGGGCGTGGCCCATCACATGGCCGGGGACGAGAAGGACGCCATCGAGTACGTCAAGCAGCTGCTGTCGTACCTGCCGTCCAACAACCTCAGTGAGCCCCCGGCCTTCCCGGAGGAGGCGGACCTCGCCGTCACGGACGAGGACCGCGAGCTGGACACGCTGGTCCCGGACAGCGCGAACCAGCCGTACGACATGCACACGGTGATCGAGCATGTCCTGGACGACGCCGAGTTCTTCGAGACGCAGCCGCTGTTCGCGCCGAACATCCTCACCGGCTACGGGCGTGTGGAGGGCCGGCCCGTCGGCATCGTCGCCAACCAGCCGATGCAGTTCGCCGGCTGCCTCGACATAAGGGCCAGCGAGAAGGCGGCCCGCTTCGTGCGCACCTGCGACGCCTTCAACGTCCCCGTCATCACCTTCGTGGACGTCCCCGGCTTCCTGCCGGGCGTCGACCAGGAGCACGACGGCATCATCCGCCGCGGCGCCAAGCTGATCTACGCCTACGCGGAAGCCACCGTCCCCCTCATCACGGTCATCACCCGCAAGGCCTTCGGCGGCGCCTACGACGTCATGGGCTCCAAGCACCTCGGCGCCGATCTCAACCTCGCCTGGCCCACCGCGCAGATCGCCGTGATGGGCGCCCAGGGCGCGGTCAACATCCTGCACCGCCGCACGATCGCGGAGGCCGAGGCCGCCGGAGAGCTGGAGGCGACCCGGGCCCGGCTGATCCAGGAGTACGAGGACGCCCTCCTCAACCCCTACATCGCGGCCGAGCGCGGCTACATCGACTCCGTGATCATGCCGTCCGACACCCGCCGGCACGTCGTACGCGGCTTGCGCCAGCTCCGCACCAAGCGCGAGTCCCTGCCGCCGAAGAAGCACGGCAACATCCCCCTCTAGGAGCCGACATGACGATCAAGGTCGTACGGGGCAACCCCACCCCGGAGGAGCTGGCCGCCGCCCTGGCGGTAGTCCGAGCCCGCGCCGCGGCGGCAGCCACCACCCCGCCCGGCGCCCCCACCCCAGAGGCCGCGTGGTCCGACCCCTCCCGCATAGCGGCCCACCGCCTACCCCAGCCCGGGCCCACGTCATGGAGCCGCACCTATTGGCCGGGGTAACTGCAACGCCGCCAGGGGCGCGGGGAACTGCGCGACCAGCCCCCACCGGGCCCACAGCCGACAACGAACCGCTGCGGGCCCCCAAACTTGAGTACGCGTACTCAGGCACCGCCCCACGGCCAAGCCCCACGCTAGTGGCATGCTGTGGTCCGACCCCGAGAACGAGCCCCCCAAAGAACTGCGAGAAACGCAGATCATGCTCCGGCGGCTCGGCATCTTCCTGGCCCTGGCCATGGTCCTGGCGATGATCGTGCTCGGCGTCCGCTGAAGGACGCCGATACACGGGCGCCGATACACCACATCGCCCGCCGATACGCTTGCCGTATGACTGATCAGCCACGCCGCCGGCTCGTCCTCGCCTCCCAGTCCCCCGCCCGGCTGGGCCTCTTGCGCCAGGCCGGACTCGACCCCGAGGTGATCGTGAGCGGCGTCGACGAGGACGCCGTCACCGCGCCGACCCCCGCCGACCTGGCGCTCGCCCTGGCGGAGGCGAAGGCGTCCGTGGTGGCGGCGAAGCCCGAGGTCAAGGGCGCCCTGGTGATCGGCTGCGACTCGGTGCTCGACCTGGACGGCGAGGCGCTGGGCAAGCCCGCGGACGCCGAGGAGGCCACGGCCCGCTGGAAGTCGATGCGCGGCCGGGCAGGCACGCTCCAGACCGGCCACTGCGTCTACGACACGACGAGCGGCCGGTACGCCTCCGCCACCGCCTCCACCGTGGTCCGCTTCGGCGAGCCGACCGACGAGGAGATCGCCGCGTACGTCGCCTCGGGCGAGCCTCTCCACGTCGCCGGCGCCTTCACCCTCGACGGCCGCTCGGCCCCGTTCATCGACGGCATCGACGGCGACCACGGCAACGTGATCGGCATCAGCCTGCCCCTCGTACGCCGACTGCTGGCCGAACTGGGCGTGGGTATCACCCAGTTGTGGGCGCCGGTCCAGGAGTGACCGGGGAGCCCCCGTCACCGCCCCTGGCGTCCTCGGGCCCCGCGGCGGCGGGCGTGGCCTGGCCGTCATACGTCATCAGCAGCAGCACGACGAGGGCCAGCACCAGCACCATGAACAGGAACTCGGGCCAGCCCATCAGGCCCCACGCGAACGCGCCCAGCAGCCCGTGCACCACGGCCGCGCTGATCAGCAGGATCCGGCCGACACCGGCGGGCCGGCGGTCCCGTAGGGCGACCAGGAGCGCGACCAGGCCGCACAGGCCGAAGTAGAGACCGAAGACGATGCCGCCGATCTTCGACGACGTGGACATCATGTCCGGGTCGAGACCGGCCAGGGACATGTCCTGCCGGTCGACGACGATCCCGAGGAACCAGTTCAACGCGACGACGCCGAGTGCCTCCACGAAGAGCACGACTGCCACGATCCACGCCACCGGCCTGCGCACCACCACCGGTCCACCCACCTTCGACTGCGGCCCGAGCAAGGATGCCGTGACCTTACGTACGTTCGAGACACTGGGAACGCTACTAACCGGTAAACCGGGGGACAAGAGTCCGGCGATGGGCAAAGAATCATTGGGCCATTCGTAGGGACTCCACAAAGAAACCGAGTGTGCCGCAGCACGCCACTACAGAGACCTTGACCACACCGGAAGGCTAGGGTTTCCGGGAGGAGTCCTGCGTACCGAGGTGCGACAAGGGATTTCGCGGGTCGAACGAGCTCGTGTCACGCTCCGTGTGGGCAAGCTCACGACCCAGGACGGGTCGAAGTGCCGTGTCGGCAGTCCCTAAACTCGGCTTGTTTCAAGGAGGGAGCCTCAATCGTGCGCAAGGTGCTCATCGCCAATCGTGGCGAAATCGCTGTCCGCGTAGCCCGGGCCTGCCGGGACGCCGGGATCGCGAGCGTGGCCGTCTACGCCGAACCGGACCGGGACGCTCTGCATGTCCGCGCCGCGGATGAGGCGTTCGCTCTGGGCGGTGACACTCCCGCGACCAGCTACCTGGACATCGACAAGGTGCTGAACGCCGCGCGCGAGTCCGGCGCGGACGCCATCCATCCCGGCTACGGATTCCTGTCCGAGAACGCCGAGTTCGCACAGGCGGTCGGGGACGCGGGCCTGATCTGGATCGGCCCGCCCCCGCAGGCCATCCGCGACCTCGGCGACAAGGTGGCCGCCCGCCACATCGCCCAGCGCGCCGGCGCCCCCCTGGTCGCCGGCACACCCGACCCCGTCTCCGGCGCCGACGAAGTCGTCGCCTTCGCCCGCGAGCACGGCCTGCCCATCGCGATCAAAGCCGCCTTCGGCGGCGGCGGCCGCGGCCTGAAGGTCGCCCGCACCCTCGAAGAAGTACCCGAGCTGTACGACTCCGCCGTCCGCGAGGCCGTCGCCGCCTTCGGCCGGGGCGAGTGCTTCGTCGAGCGCTACCTCGACAAACCCCGCCACGTGGAAACCCAGTGCCTGGCCGACCAGCACGGCAACGTGGTCGTCATCTCCACCCGCGACTGCTCCCTCCAGCGCCGCCACCAAAAACTCGTCGAGGAAGCCCCGGCACCCTTCCTCACCGAGGCCCAGGTCGCCGAGCTCTACGCCTCCTCCAAGGCCATCCTCAAGGAGGCCGGCTACGTCGGCGCGGGCACCGTGGAGTTCCTCGTCGGCGCCGACGGCACGATCTCCTTCCTGGAAGTCAACACCCGACTCCAGGTGGAACACCCGGTCACCGAGGAAGTCTCCGGCATCGACCTCGTACGCGAGATGTTCCGCATCGCCGACGGCGAGGAACTCGGCTACGACGACCCGCAGCTGCGCGGCCACTCCATCGAGTTCCGCATCAACGGCGAAGACCCCGGCCGCAACTTCCTCCCGGCTCCCGGCACCGTCACCACCTTCGCCCCGCCGTCCGGCCCTGGCGTACGCCTGGACGCGGGCGTGGAGTCCGGCGCCGTCATCGGCCCGGCCTGGGACTCGCTGCTGGCGAAGCTGATCGTCACCGGCGCCACCCGCGAGCAGGCCCTCCAGCGGGCCGCCCGCGCCCTGGAGGAGTTCCAGGTCGAGGGCATGGCCACCGCCATCCCGTTCCACCGCGCGGTCGTCAAGGACCCCGCCTTCGCTCCCGAAGTCCACGGCCAGGAAGGGCCGTTCACGGTCCACACCCGCTGGATCGAGACCGAGTTCGTCAACGAGATCAAGCCCTTCGCCACCCCGACGGACATCGAGGCCGACGAGGAAGCAGGCCGCGAGACCGTCGTCGTCGAGGTCGGCGGCAAGCGCCTGGAGGTCTCCCTGCCCGTCTCGCTGGGCATGTCGCTGGCCCGCACGGGCCTCGCGGCGGGCGCCAAGCCCAAGCGCCGCGCGGCGAAGAAGTCCGGCCCCGCGGCCTCCGGCGACACGCTCGCCTCCCCGATGCAGGGCACCATCGTCAAGATCGCCGTGGAGGAGGGCCAGGAGGTCGCGGAGGGCGACCTGGTCGTCGTCCTGGAGGCGATGAAGATGGAACAGCCGCTGAACGCGCACAAGTCCGGCACCATCAAGGGCCTGTCCGCCGACGTCGGCGCGTCGATCACGTCCGGCGCGACGATCTGCGAGATCAAGGACTGAGGGGCGCACGTACGACATTCCGAGGCGCCCGGCGACTGTTTGTGACAGTCGCCGGGCGCCTCGTTTTCCCCGTCCCCCGTGACGGTGGGGCTACAAGGGCACGCACCGGCCGCGCAGGAGAGCGACGCCGACGACATGGGCGCCGCACGGGCCGGAGCCAGTGCCGCGGCACTAGCGACGGCGAAGGTCCGCGACCCGGGCCCGTTCCGTCCCGGGGGGCTGCTCGCCCAGCACCGCGGCCGTCCGCAGCCCCGGCGCCGTGCCCGGCACCTGACTGCGGCGCGGGCCCGGAAGGGGCACGTCCCGGCGCTGTTGCTGCTGGCGCGCCGGGACCTGATCACCCCCCGCGTTTCCCGGCGCCCCGGCCACGGCGATCTGCACCCCCTGGTCGGCGAGGGCCTGGAGCTCGGTGGCCGCACGGTCGTCGTGGGCGGGCGGTTCGTCCGTGACGAGGCGGGTGATGAGATCCGTCGGCACGGTCTGGAACATGGTGTCGGTGCCGAGCTTGGTGTGGTCGGCGAGGACGACGACCTCGGCGGCCGCCTGCACCAGCGCCCGGTCGACCGACGCGGACAGCATGTTGGACGTGGACAGCCCGCGCTCGGCGGTCAGCCCGCTCCCGGACAGGAAGGCGCGGGAGACCCGGAGCCCCTGCAAGGACTGCTCGGCACCGCTCCCGACAAGGGCGTAGTTGGAACCGCGGAGCGTTCCGCCGGTCATCACGACTTCCACGCGGTTGGCGTGGGCCAGCGCCTGGGCCACCAACAGGGAGTTGGTGACGACGGTCAGCCCCGGCACCCGCGCGAGCCGACGCGCGAGCTCCTGCGTAGTGGTACCCGCCCCCACCACAATGGCCTCGCCCTCTTCGACGAGACCCGCGGCGAGATCGGCGATGGCCGTCTTCTCGGCGGTCGCGAGATGCGATTTCTGCGGAAAGCCGGACTCCCGCGTGAACCCGCCCGGCAATACCGCACCGCCATGCCGGCGGTCGAGGAGTCCTTCTGCCTCCAGTGCGCGCACGTCCCGCCGTACGGTCACTTCGGAGGTCTGGACGACGCGGGCGAGCTCACGGAGCGACACGGCCCCGTTCGCTCGCACCATTTCGAGGATCAATTGGCGACGTTCTGCAGCGAACACGAAACTGACAGTAACCCCAACGACCGTCTGCTTTCAGCAGTTTGCGCCGAATAACAGAAGTTGTTCGCACAGGAGGTCGGCAAGTGGTATAGGGCCTACGCCCGCCGACTATGCCGCACGAATGCTCGACAACTCCCCGTGACCAGCGAGGAATCGCTTTCGGCCGTCAGACTTCGTCGCCCGCCTTACGGGTGTGGAGCTGCCGTGCCACCTCGGCGATCGACCCCGAAAGGGAGGGATAAACGGTGAACGCGTTCGCGATCTGTTCGACCGTCAGATTGTTGTCGACGGCGATCGAGATGGGATGGATCAGTTCCGAGGCACGCGGCGACACGACCACACCGCCCACCACGATGCCGGTACCCGGGCGGCAGAAGAGCTTGACGAAGCCGTCCCGGATGCCCTGCATCTTGGCGCGCGGGTTGCGCAGCAGCGGCAGCTTCACGGCCCGGGCGTCGATCCTGCCGGAGTCGACGTCGGACTGGCTGTAGCCCACGGTGGCGATCTCGGGGTCGGTGAAGACGTTCGACGAGACGGTCTTCAGATCCAGCGGAGCCACCGCGTCGCCCAGGAAGTGGTACATGGCGATACGCCCCTGCATGGCGGCCACCGAGGCGAGCGCGAAGATCCCGGTCACGTCACCGGCGGCATACACACCGGGAGCGGTGGTCCGCGAGACCTTGTCGGTCCAGATGTGACCCGACTCCCGCAGCTTGACCCCGGCCTCCTCCAGCCCCATGCCCGCGCTGTTCGGAATGGCGCCGACGGCCATCAGACAGTGCGAGCCGCCGATGACCCGCCCGTCCGCCAGAGTGACCTCGACCCGGTCCCCGACCCGCTTGGCGGACTGGGCCCGGGAGCGCGACAGAACGTTCATGCCGCGCCGCCGGAAGACGTCCTCCAGCACGGAGGCGGCGTCCGAGTCCTCGCCGGGCAGCACCCGGTCTCGCGACGACACCAGCGTGACCTTCGACCCCAGCGCCTGATAGGCGCCGGCGAACTCGGCACCGGTCACACCGGAGCCGACCACGATGAGCTCCTCCGGAAGCTCGTTCAGGTCGTACACCTGGGTCCAGTTCAGAATCCGCTCGCCGTCGGGCTGGGCGTCGGGCAGCTCACGAGGATGCCCGCCGGTGGCGACGAGAACGGCGTCCGCGACGAGCGTCTCCTCGCTCCCGTCCACGGCCCGCACGACGACCTTCCGCGACCCGTCGAGGGCCTGCATGCCTTCCAGCCGCCCGCGCCCCCGCAGCACCCGGGCCCCGGCACGCGTCACGGACGCCGTGATGTCGTGCGACTGAGCCAGCGCGAGCCGCTTCACACGGCGATTGACCTTCCCGAGATCAACCCCGACCACCCGGGCGGCCTGCTCCAGGGGCGGAGTGTCGTCGGCGACGATGATCCCCAGTTCCTCGTACGACGAGTCGAAGGTGGTCATCACCTCGGCCGTGGCGATCAGGGTCTTCGACGGGACGCAGTCGGTGAGCACCGACGCCCCGCCCAGCCCGTCGCAATCGACGACGGTCACCTCCGCGCCGAGCTGGGCGGCCACCAGGGCCGCTTCATATCCGCCGGGTCCGCCACCAATGATCACGATCCGAGTCACGTACTCCATTGTCCCGCACGCATCACAGTGCCGACGCCCCGGGGGCGACAGGAGGCGATTCCGTTACCTCCGGGACGGGAGTGGCGGGCGAAACGGCTGCCGTACCCTCGATCCATGTCGCTCTACGCCGCGTACGCCGGCAACCTCGACGCGCGGCTGATGACCCGCCGCGCCCCGCACTCGCCGATGCGCGGCACGGGCTGGCTGAACGGGTGGCGGCTGACCTTCGGGGGCGAGCACCTGGGCTGGGAGGGCGCACTGGCGACCCTCGTCGAGGAGCCCGGCTCCCAGGTCTTCGTCGCGCTGTACGACATCGCGCCCCTGGACGAGGACTCGATGGACCGCTGGGAGGGCGTGGGCCTGGGCATCTACCGCCGCATGCGCGTACGGGTCCACACCCTCGACGGCGAGGAGCAGACGTGGCTGTACGTCCTCAACGGCTACGAGGGCGGCCTGCCCTCGGCCCGCTACCTGGGCGAGATCGCCGACGCGGCCGAATCCGCCGGCGCCCCGCACGACTACGTCATGGAACTCCGCAAACGCCCCTGCTGATCCACTCTGACCGGCCTTTTCTCCGGAAACGACAAGGCAACAATCACCATCCGGCAAGGCCTATCATCTACGCGCGTAGGCCCGGACCGGCTACCCTCGTGCGCGTGAACGCATCTCTTCTTCCGGACGACATCCAGGGCGACCCCCATGCCGCCGCCGACGCCGCCGCCCTGCGCCTGCGGGAACTGACCGGCGCCGAGACCCACGACGTCGCCCTCGTGATGGGCTCCGGCTGGGCACCCGCGGTGGACGCCCTGGGTGCCCCCGACGCCGAGCTCCAGGTCACCGAGCTGCCCGGCTTCCCGCCCCCGGCGGCCGAGGGACACGGAGGCAAGATCCGCTCGTACACGATCGGCGACAAGCGCGCCCTGGTCTTCCTGGGCCGCACGCACTACTACGAGGGCCGCGGAGTGGCCGCCGTCGCCCACGGGGTCCGCACAGCCGTCGCGGCCGGCAGCAAGACGATCGTCCTCACCAACGGCTGCGGCGGCCTGCGCGAGGGCATGCGCCCCGGCCAGCCGGTCCTGATCAGCGACCACATCAACCTGACGGCGACGTCCCCCATCGTCGGCGCCCACTTCGTCGACCTCACCGACCTCTACTCCCCCCGCCTGCGCGCCCTGTGCAAGGAGGTCGACCCCACCCTCGAAGAGGGCGTCTACGCCCAGTTCCCCGGCCCGCACTACGAGACCCCGGCCGAGATCCGCATGGCCCGCGTCATCGGCGCGGACCTGGTAGGCATGTCGACGGTCCTGGAGGCCATCGCCGCCCGCGAGGCAGGCGCCGAGGTCCTGGGCATCTCCCTGGTCACGAACCTGGCCGCCGGCATGACCGGAGAGCCCCTGAACCACGAGGAGGTCCTCCAGGCGGGCCGCGACAGCGCAACGCGCATGGGATCGCTGCTGGCGCAGTTGCTGGAGCGGTTGTAGAGCAGGGGGTGGGTCCAATCACCGGCGTTTCCCACTCACCCGGTGTTGCTGCGGGCGCCACTGGGGGCTCCGCCCCCAGACCCCCGGACCTATGCCCACCCCACCACCCGACTCGGTCGGCCAAGAAGTGGCCCTAGCCCTGGGGGCTGCCGCCCCCCCAGACCCCCGAACCCGACTCGGTCGGACGAGAAGTGAGAGCGAGTGAGAGCGAGCGGCACCCGCCCACGGTGGGAAGGGGACGTGTCGGGGGGTGTCCGCCCGCAGCGGTTGTCGCGTCAACCCGGGTACCTCGGCAGGAAACCGATTCCGCGACGTTCCGAGGACGGACACCCCCCGACACGTCCCCGACCCACAACGCACCCGCAGGCGCTAAGCGCGCGCACCCCCACACCACCCGCACAGGCCGCCGCAGGCACCCCCACCACGACGAGAGGCTGACCGAACGTGAACGTGCCGCACGACGATCTCATCGCACGGGCCAAGGCATGGCTGGCCGAGGACCCCGACCCGGACACCCGCGACGAACTCGCCAAGCTCATCGACGCCGATGACGTCACCGAGCTCACCGCACGCTTCAGCGGCACCCTCCAGTTCGGCACCGCGGGCCTACGAGGCGAACTCGGCGCCGGCCCCCTGCGCATGAACCGCTCCGTGGTCATCCGAGCCGCCGCAGGCCTCGCCGCATACCTCAAAAAGCACAGCTCAACCCCCTCAACCCCCGGCCTCGTCGTCATCGGCTACGACGCCCGCCACAAGTCCGCCGACTTCGCCCAGGACACCGCCGCCGTCATGACCGGCGCCGGCCTCACCGCGGCCCTCCTCCCCCGCCCCCTCCCCACCCCCGTCCTCGCCTACGCCATAAGGCACCTCGGCGCGGTCGCCGGCGTAGAGGTCACCGCCAGCCACAACCCACCCCGCGACAACGGCTACAAGGTCTACCTCGGCGACGGCTCCCAGATCGTCCCGCCCGCCGACGCGGAGATCGCCGCCGAGATCAAGGCCGTCTCGACCCTCGCCACAGTCCCCCGCCCCACCACCGGCTGGCAGACTCTCGACGACGCCGTACTCGACGCCTACCTCGCCCGCACGGACGCCGTACTCGCCCCCGACTCCCCCCGCACGGCCCGCACGGTCTACACGGCGATGCACGGCGTGGGCAAGGACACCCTCCTCGCCGCGTTCTCCCGCGCAGGCTTCCCGGAACCCGTCCTCGTCCCCGAACAGGCCGACCCCGACCCGGACTTCCCCACCGTCGCCTTCCCCAACCCGGAAGAGCCCGGCGCGATGGACCTCGCCTTCGCCAAGGCCCGCGAGACCAACCCCGACCTGATCATCGCCAACGACCCGGACGCGGACCGCCTCGCCGTAGCGGTCAAGGACGCCACCGACGGCGCCACCGACTGGCGCATGCTCCGAGGCGACGAAGTCGGCGCCCTCCTCGCCACCCACCTGGTCCACCGCGGAGCACAGGGCACCTTCGCCGAGTCCATCGTCTCCTCCTCCCTCCTCCGCAGCATCGCCGAGAAGGCGGGCCTCCCCCACGAGGAAACCCTCACCGGCTTCAAATGGATCGCCCGCGTAGAGGGCCTGCGCTACGGCTACGAGGAGGCCCTCGGCTACTGCGTGGACCCCGAGGGCGTACGAGACAAGGACGGCATCACCGCGGCCCTCCTGATCACGGAACTGGCCTCCACCCTCAAAAACCAGAACCGCACCCTCCTCGACCTCCTGGACGACATCGCCGTAGAACACGGCCTGCACGCCACGGACCAGCTCTCGGTCCGCGTGGAGGACCTGTCCCTCATCACCACCGCGATGCGACGCCTACGCGAGCACCCCCCGACGCACCTCGCGGCCCTGCCCATCACCCGCACCGAAGACCTCACCCAGGGCACCGACAAACTCCCGCCCACCGACGGCCTGCGCTACACCCTCGACGGCGCCCGAGTCATCGTCCGCCCCAGCGGCACGGAGCCGAAGCTGAAGTGTTACTTGGAGGTCGTGGTCCCGATCGCGACCCACACCGACCTGCCCGAGGCCCACGCGAAGGCGACGGCCCTACTGACCGCCATCAAACGGGACCTCTCCACGGCCGCCGGCATCTGAGCCGTCTCAACGGCGCGCGGCACGACGGCGCGCACCGACAGAACCGCTCAGCCACCCACCGCAAGGATCGCCAACAACACCGCTCCGGCAACCGCAGGCCCCACGACCTCATACGCCCACCGCACGGTCACCTCCCCCTGCGCCGCCTCCGCCTTCGCCCGGTTCTCCAGCAGCTCGCGCAACTCATCCATCACCTTGTCGGTCTCGGCCCGCACAGGCTCATCCGACACGGCACCCCGACCACCGAAACCCCCACCACCGAAGCCCCCACCGCCCCGCATCCCACCGAAGCCGCCCCCAAGCCCTCCACCGGCACCGTCACCGTCACGGGAACCACGCCCACCGCCCGCCCCCCGCCGGACTTCCCGCCGAGCCGCCCGCTTCCGCGCCCGCAGCGACACCGGAACGGCCCACAGCTGGTACTTCTTCCCGGACACGGCCAGGACCTCATTGGAATACCCGGAGCGGAACGACTCGATCTGCCCCCAGGGCAGCACGATCACCCGGAGTGGATTGCGGATCCGCAGCCGGTCGTCGTTCGCGAACACGGCGGGCCGCAGACTGAAGGCGGCCACCACTGGCACCACGAGGATCAACGTGGCGAGCGCGAGCCACGGGGTCCTGCCGTCCCCGGTGACGATCGCGTCGACGCCGAGCCAGCCGGCGATGCCGAGCAGCAGAACACCACCGGCGATGCCCGCGGGCGACCGATAGATCCGGTCCCTGGGCTCGGATGCCGAGGGCTGCGGCGCTGGTGACTGAGGCTCCGGGGTCGTCATGGCCCCGATTGTGCCCGAAGCCCCCGGAGAGGCTCACGCACGGCCCCGCCCCACACGACGAGCACCGGACATGTGCGCTCACCCGTCCTCCGACTAGCCCTCCGACTAGCCCTCCGACTTCCCCTCCGGGGCTGTACAGCCGCTACGCGCGTAGATATGCTCGTCTGGTGACCATGCCCACCACTGTGCCCACCACTGCACCCCCCGCAGCGCCCGCACTCGCGGACGTCACCTCGTCCGACAGCACGCTGCGCCGCTACCTCCACGGGCTGCCCGGCGTCGACGCGGTCGGCCTGGAGGCGCGCGCCGCCTCGCTCGGCACCCGTTCCATCAAGACGACCGCGAAGGCGTACGCCATCGACCTCGCCATCTCGATGGTCGATCTGACGACGCTGGAAGGCGCGGACACCCCGGGCAAGGTCCGGTCGCTCGGCGCCAAGGCGGTCCACCCGGACCCGACGGACCGCACGACCCCGGCGACGGCCGCGGTCTGCGTCTACCCCGACATGGTGGCCACCGCCAAACAGGCCGTCGCCGGCTCCGCCGTGAAGGTCGCCTCCGTCGCCACCGCCTTCCCGGCGGGCCGCGTCCCGATCGCCGTCAAGCTGGCCGACGTGCGCGAGGCGGTCACCGCGGGCGCCGACGAGATCGACATGGTCATCGACCGCGGGGCGTTCCTCGCGGGCAAGTACCTGAAGGTGTACGACGAGATCGTCGCCGTGAGGGAGGCCTGCGGGACGGACGCCCGCCTCAAGGTCATCTTCGAGACCGGCGAGCTGTCGACGTACGACAACATCCGCCGCGCGAGCTGGCTCGGCATGCTGGCCGGGGCGGACTTCATCAAGACGTCGACCGGCAAGGTGGCGGTGAACGCGACGCCCGCGAACACCCTCCTGATGCTGGAAGCCGTACGCGACTTCCGTACGCAGACCGGCATCCAGGTGGGTGTGAAGCCCGCCGGAGGCATCCGCACCACCAAGGACGCGGTCAAGTTCCTCGTCCTGGTCAACGAGACCGTCGGCGAGGACTGGCTGGACAACCACTGGTTCCGCTTCGGCGCCTCCTCGCTCCTGAACGACCTGCTGATGCAGCGTCAGAAGCTGGCCACCGGCCGTTACTCCGGTCCCGACTACGTGACAGTGGACTGATCACCATGGCATCTGCATTCGAGTACGCACCGGCACCCGAGTCCCGCTCGGTCGTCGACATCGCGCCCTCCTACGGCCTGTTCATCGACGGCGAGTTCGCCGAGGCGGCGGACGGCAGGGTCTTCAAGAGCGTCTCCCCGTCGACCGAGGAGGTCCTCTCCGAAGTCGCCCAGGCCGGCGCCGAGGACGTCGACCGTGCCGTGCGGGCCGCCCGAAAGGCCTTCGAGAAGTGGTCCGCGCTGCCGGGCTCCGAGCGCGCGAAGTACCTGTTCCGCATCGCCCGGATCATCCAGGAGCGCAGCCGCGAACTGGCCGTCCTGGAAACCCTGGACAACGGCAAGCCCATCAAGGAGACGAGGGACGCCGACCTCCCCCTGGTCGCCGCGCACTTCTTCTACTACGCGGGCTGGGCCGACAAGCTGGAGCACGCCGGGTTCGGTACGCACCCCAGGCCCCTGGGCGTCGCGGGCCAGGTCATCCCCTGGAACTTCCCGCTCCTGATGCTGGCGTGGAAGATCGCCCCGGCCCTCGCGACCGGCAACACGATCGTCCTCAAGCCCGCCGAGACCACCCCCCTCTCCGCCCTCTTCTTCGCGGACATCTGCCGCCAGGCGGGCCTGCCGAAGGGCGTCGTCAACATCCTTCCGGGATACGGCGACACGGGCGCCGCGCTGGTCGCCCACCCGGACGTGAACAAGGTCGCCTTCACCGGCTCCACGGCCGTAGGCAAGGAGATCGCCCGCACGGTCGCAGGCAGCCGCAAGAAGCTCACTCTCGAACTCGGCGGCAAGGGCGCCAACATCGTCTTCGACGACGCCCCCATCGACCAGGCCGTCGAGGGCATCGTCACCGGCATCTTCTTCAACCAGGGCCAGGTCTGCTGCGCGGGCAGCCGCCTGCTGGTCCAGGAGTCGATCCAGGACGAGCTCCTCGACTCGCTCAAGCGCCGCCTGTCGACCCTCCGCCTCGGCGACCCGCTCGACAAGAACACGGACATCGGCGCGATCAACTCCGCCGAACAGCTGGCCCGGATCGTCGCGCTCACCGAGCGGGGCGAGGCGGAGGGCGCCGAACGCTGGTCCCCGGCCTGCGAACTCCCCTCCTCCGGCTACTGGTTCGCCCCGACGCTCTTCACGAACGTCACCCAGGCGCACACCATCGCCCGCGACGAGATCTTCGGCCCGGTCCTGTCCGTCCTCACCTTCCGCACCCCGGACGAGGCCGTCGCCAAGGCCAACAACACCCCCTACGGCCTGTCGGCGGGCATCTGGACGGAGAAGGGCTCCCGCATCCTCGCGGTGGCCAGCAAGCTCCGGGCCGGGGTCGTCTGGTCCAACACGTTCAACAAGTTCGACCCGACGTCGCCGTTCGGCGGCTACAAGGAGTCGGGCTTCGGCCGCGAGGGCGGCCGTCACGGCCTGGAGGCGTACCTCGATGTCTGAGAAGGCGGAAAAGACCGGGCGACTGCCGGTCTTCAAGACCTACAAGCTGTACGTCGGCGGGAAGTTCCCGCGTTCCGAGAGCGGCCGGGTGTACGAGGTAACCGACTCCAAGGGCAAGTGGCTGGCCAACGCCCCCCTTTCCTCCCGCAAGGACGCCCGTGACGCGGTCGTCGCCGCCCGCAAGGCGTTCGGCGCCTGGTCCGGCGCGACCGCGTACAACCGCGGGCAGATCCTCTACCGCGTCGCGGAGATGCTGGAGGGTCGTACGTCGCAGTTCGTCCAGGAGGTCGCCGAAGCCGAGGGCCTGTCGAAGTCCAAGGCCGCGGACCAGGTGGAGGCGACGATCGACCGCTGGGTCTGGTACGCGGGCTGGACCGACAAGATCGCCCAGGTGGTCGGCGGCGGCAATCCGGTGGCGGGCCCGTACTTCAACCTGTCGTCCCCCGAACCGACGGGCGTGGTCGCGGTCCTGGCCCCGCAGAAGTCCTCGTTCCTCGGCCTGGTCTCGGTCCTCGCTCCGGTGATCGCCACCGGCAACACGGCGATCGTGATCGCGAGCGAGCGCTCTCCGCTCCCGGCCCTCTCCCTCGGCGAGGTCCTGGCCACCTCCGATCTGCCCGGCGGCGTCGTCAACGTCCTCTCCGGCCGTACGGCGGAGATCGCGGCGCCCCTCGCCGCCCACCAGGACGTCAACGCGATCGACCTGGCCGGCGCCGGCACCGACGATGGCCTGGCGAAGGAACTGGAGATCGCCGCGGCGGACAACCTGAAGCGCGTCCTTCGTCCACAGCCTGTGGATAACGTGGACTGGTCCGCGACACCCGGCATCGACCGCATGACGGCGTTCCTGGAGACGAAGACGGTCTGGCACCCGACGGGCGCACTGGGCGCGTCGGGCTCGTCGTACTGAGGGCTGACGGCTGACGGCTGACGGCCGTCTCACACCAGAGGGTCGCGTTCCCCTCCGTCCAGGAGAAACGCGACCCTCTGCCCGCCATGCTCAGCCACCCAGCAGCCCCGTCACCTCCCCCACCACCGGCATGCTGCCGATCGACCGCGCCTGCGCCACCGGCCCGGTCAGCGCCTGCGAGGTGAGCGGCTTGAAGTCGGCCAGCTTGGTGCCGACGCCGTTGTCCAGGGGGTCGACGCCGGTGCCGGCCAGCGGGTTGGGCTTGAGGCCGGCGACCGGGCCCGTGACGTACCCGACCGTGCCGGTGAGCGCCTGGAGGCCGGACTGCGGGTCGATGTTGCCGAGCGAGGTGGGGCGCGTGCGCATCACGTCGACGACCGGATCGGTGTCCGCGGAGGCCGTCGCCGCCCCTGCTCCCAGGGCGACGCCCACGGTCGCGAGGGCGACCAGGGCGCGCTGGGCGGTCGGATTATGGGAGGACGCGTATCGGGCCATCGCTGCTGCCACCTTCTCCATGCGCTGAGTAATGAGGTCGACACGAAGGGTAGTTGAGGTGTGACGCGCGCATCAAAGCCGACCCGCGGGGTCGGCAGGGCCTACGGCATGCGTCAAACTGGTGTCCCGTGAGCATCCATCCGCCGTCACCCGCCCGCGTCGTGCTGCTCTGCGGCCCCTCCGGCTCCGGCAAATCCCTCGTCGCCGCCCGCTCCGGGCTTCCCGTGCTGCGCCTCGACGACTTCTACAAAGAGGGCGACGACCCGACGCTGCCGCTGGTGCGGGGGAGCTCGGACATCGACTGGGACCACCCGCTGTCCTGGGACGCGGACGTCGCCGTCGAGGCGATCGCCCGGCTGTGCGCCACGGGCAGTACGGCGATCCCGGTGTACGACATCGCGCTGAGCGCCCGTACCGGCGAGGAGACGCTGCACATCGGCCGGACCCGGCTGTTCGTCGCGGAGGGCATCTTCGCCGCGGAGATCGTGGAGCGCTGCCGGGAGCTGGGCCTCCTGGCCGACGCGCTGTGCCTGAACCGCGGACCGGTGAAGACCTTCCGCCGGCGTTTCGTGCGCGACCTGAAGGAGGGCCGCAAGTCGGTGCCCTTCCTGCTCCGCCGCGGCTGGCGCCTGATGCGCCAGGAACGCTCGATCGTCGCCCGCCAGACCTCCCTGGGCGCCCACCCGTGCGACCGGGACGAGGCGCTGGACAGACTGGCCGCCGCGGCGGTGGGCCGCCAGGTCCAGGCGAAGACGGTGGCCTGACCGCCGTACGCGACAAAAGCCGCGCACGGGCACGCACACGCGAAAACGGGACTGGATGGGCCCCCGGCCCTCCAGTCCCGCTCTCTTGGTGCTCCCCCGTGGTGCTCCCCCGTCGTACTTCCCCCCATGGGCCCCCGTTGGCCCCTTACCGCTCCCCCGTGTTACCGCTCCCCCGTTACTTGCTTCCCCCCCAACCTTCAGGCGACGAGCTCCCCGAAGGCGTCTTCCTCGTCACGGCCGAAGCTGAGGACCTCGTCCTCACGCAGCCGGCGGAGCGACCGCCAGATGCTGGACTTCACCGTGCCGACACTGATGTCGAGGATCTCCGCGATCTCCGGGTCCGTGCGGCCCTCGTAGTACCGCAGGACCAGCATGGTGCGCTGGAGTTCGGGCAGCCGGGCCAGCGCCTGCCACAGGACCGCGCGCAGTTCGGTGCCGCGCATCGCGTCCGTGTCGCCGGGCGTCTCCGGCAGTTCCTCGGTGGGGTATTCGTTCAGCTTGCGGCGGCGCCACGCGCTGATGTGCAGGTTGGTCATCGTCCGCCGCAGATATCCCCCGACGGCGGCCTTGTCACTGATCCGGTCCCACGCCCGGTATGTCGAGAACAGCGCGCTCTGGAGCAGGTCCTCGGCCTCGAAGCGGTCACCGGTGAGGTGGTAGGCGGTGGCGTACAGGGAGGCGCGGCGCTCCTGGACGTAGGCGGTGAACTCCGCCTCCGACAGCGAACGACGCTCCCCCGTGTCCTCCCTGTACGCGGCTCCCCCGTGTTCCCCCGTGACAGCGTCAACCACCGTCATGTACGCGGTGTGCTGACGCCCGGTGCCGCGAGCGCACCCCCGCCCGCTCACGGCACCGGACTTCTCCGACCCCCGGGCGACATCGTGCAGACGCGTGATCACTGCGCCAGTGCTCGTGCTGTGCAGCGTGTTCATCTCGCGCCCCCCGTCGTGGACTTCCCGGTTTCTCGCCTTGCGACGTGCTTCCTTGCCTGTGCCGAAAAGCTTGCCGGGGCCACTTCATGGCCGTGTCCGCCGACTGTCACAGACCTGTCACAGGGCCCCTCCCCGGATGTGGCTCCCGGGCGTGGCACAGCGCCCACACAGACAAGAGCGCTACCGGCCCGGAGAAATACAGGTTCCGGCCCGTAGAAATACAAGTGTCGAAACCCCACCGCTCCATGGGCCAGAATGACCCCCGTGCCTTCCCTGTTGCTGATCGAGGACGACGACGCCATCCGTACGGCCCTGGAACTGTCTCTGACACGCCAGGGTCACCGGGTTGCCACCGCTGCCACCGGCGAGGACGGCCTGAAGCTGCTGCGCGAGCAGCGGCCGGACCTGATCGTGCTGGACGTGATGCTGCCCGGTATCGACGGGTTCGAGGTGTGCCGGCGCATCCGGCGCACCGACCAGCTGCCGATCATCCTGCTGACGGCGCGCAGCGACGACATCGATGTGGTCGTCGGGCTGGAGTCCGGTGCCGACGACTATGTGGTGAAGCCTGTCCAGGGGCGGGTGCTCGATGCCCGGATCCGGGCCGTGCTGCGGCGCGGCGAGCGGGAGGCGAACGACGCGGCCACGTTCGGCTCGCTGGTCATCGACCGCGCGGCGATGACCGTCACCAAGAACGGCGAGGACCTCCAGCTCACCCCGACCGAGCTCAGACTCCTGCTCGAACTGAGCCGGCGGCCGGGGCAGGCGCTGTCGCGGCAGCAGCTGCTGCGCCTGGTGTGGGAGCACGACTACCTCGGCGACTCGCGACTGGTGGACGCCTGTGTGCAGCGGCTGCGCGCCAAGGTCGAGGACGTGCCGTCGTCCCCGACCCTGATCCGGACGGTCCGTGGTGTGGGGTACCGGCTGGACGTTCCTTCGTGACCCAAGCGCACGTGGGGTTCCGCGGCTGGGTCGCGGCGCGCAAGGGAGTGTGGTCCCGGCTGCGGTTCACCAGTCTGCGGCTGAGGCTCGTCGTCGTCTTCGGTCTGGTGGCCCTGACGGCGGCCGTGTCCGCCTCCGGGATCGCCTACTGGCTCAACCGCGAGGCGGTGCTCACCCGCACCCAGGATGCGGTGCTGCGCGACTTCGAGCAGGAGATGCAGAACCGCGCGGGCGCGCTGCCCGAGCGCCCCTCGCAGGACGAACTGCAGCACACGGCCGGCCAGATGGCCAACAGCAGCCAGCGCTTCAGCGTGTTACTGGTCGCCGAGGAGGCGAGCGGCCAGACGGTGTACGGCAACTCCGGTGCCCTGGACGGCTTCTCGCTGCGGGACGTGCCGGCGTCGCTGCGCGAGGCCGTCAACGAGGAACAGGCGGTCGACTCCGACAACAAGTCCGCCTTCCACCTCTACTGGCAGCGGGTGAACCTCCACGGGACCCCGTATCTCGTGGGCGGTACGAAGGTGATGGGCGGCGGGACCACCGGTTACATGCTCAAGTCGCTGGAGCCGGAGGCCAAGGACCTCAACTCGCTGGCCTGGTCGCTGGGGATCGCCACGGGCCTCGCGCTGATCGGCTCCGCGCTGCTCGCGCAGGCCGCCGCCACGACCGTACTGAAGCCGGTGCAGCGCCTCGGTGTCGCCGCCCGGCGGCTCGGCGAGGGCAGGCTGGACACCCGGCTGCGGGTGTCCGGGACCGATGAACTGGCCGATCTTTCACGGACGTTCAACAAGACGGCCGAGGCGCTGGAGAAACGGGTGGACGACATGGCCGCGCGGGACGACGCGTCCCGGCGTTTCGTGGCCGACATGTCCCATGAGCTGCGGACGCCGCTGACCGCCATCACCGCCGTGACCGAGGTGCTGGAGGACGAGCTGGAGATGGGGTCCGGGAGCATCGACCCGATGATCGAGCCGGCCGTACGGCTGGTGGTCAGCGAGACCCGGCGGCTCAACGACCTCGTCGAGAACCTCATGGAGGTCACCCGCTTCGACGCGGGCACCGCCCGGCTGGTGGCGGACGATGTCGACATCGCCGACCAGATCACCGCCTGCATCGACGCGCGGGCCTGGCTGGACGCGGTGGACCTGGACGCCGAGCGCGGCATCCACGCCCGCATCGACCCGCGCCGCCTGGACGTGATCATGGCGAATCTGATCGGCAACGCGCTCAAGCACGGCGGCTCGCCGGTGCGGGTCTCGGTGCGCGAGGCGCCCGAGGAGGTCGTGATCGAGGTGCGGGACCACGGGCCCGGCATCCCCGAGGAGGTCCTGCCGCACGTCTTCGACCGGTTCTACAAGGCCAGCGCCTCCCGGCCGCGCTCCGAGGGCAGCGGTCTCGGCCTGTCCATCGCGCTGGAGAACGCCCACATCCACGGCGGCGAGCTCACCGCCGCCAACTCCCCGGAGGGCGGCGCCGTGTTCACGCTGCGGCTGCCCCGGGACGCGTCGGCGCTCATCGAGGAGGCCGACGACGGCAACGGCGAGGGCGCGAAGAAGGAGGACGCGTGATGCGCTCGCGACGCGTGCGGACCGTACGCCGTCTGCTGGCACTCCCCGTGCTCGCCGCGCTGCTGACCGGGTGCGGCATCCGGGCCACGGAGGTGCCGACCGACTTCGGGCCCGCGCCCTCCCGGGTGCGCTGCTCGCTGTCCGAGCCGGACGTCTCCCCGCAGGCCGCGCGCGGGCTGCCGGTGCAGGTGTTCCTGCTGTGCGGTTCGTCGCTGGTGGCCGTCGACCGGACGGTGCGGGTGCCGGACGGTACGGCGGACTCCGGCCGGCGGGTGCTGGTCGCGCAGGGGCTGCTCGACCAGCTCGCCGCGACGCCGTCGCCCGCGGAGCGGGAGGCCGGGTACACCACGGACGTGCGCGGCGGCATGACGGTGAGCGGGCCGCGCCCCCTGGACCCCGAGGACGCGCTGCGGCTGAGCACCGCGCCCGGTGACCTCACCTCCTACGCCCTGGCCCAGCTCGTCTGCACGTTCTCCGACTCGACGGCGGCGGAGGGCGACGGTTCGGTCGTCCTCGGCGGCCCGGACGGCGAGCCCCTGCGCCGCTACGAGTGCACGAACGACGTCCGCACCCGGCCCGGCAGCACGGAGCCGCCGTCCGGCGAGGTGGCGGGCAGCTGACGTACGGGGGCGACGTAGGGGGGCGACGTAGGGGGCGACCTACGGGTGTGACGTACGGGTGTGGCGCATACCTCACCCAGGTGCTCGAGGGCATCCCGGAACCGATGGTGCCGGAGACCGCGTCTAGGGGGGCGTGCAGCGTCAAGGTTCCGTCGGCGGCAGCGCCGCGATCCGCATCCGTGTGGCAGGGAGTGTCCTCCTCGTCGCACATCTCGCGTTCGTCGCCTGGTTCACGCTGCGCCCACTGGACGTCCCCTGGGTGATGCCCGCCAACCTGCATCCGCTGGCCGGCATCCGGGCCGACCTGGCGCTGGGCGGGCTGGCGGCGGCCCGGCGGATCGGTGCGGGGCTCGGACTGCTCGCCCCGCTGGGCGTCCTGCTCCCGATGGCACACGGCAGGCTCGCCGTCTCCCCGCTCGCCTCACTGCTGCGTTCGGTCGTGGCGGGCGCCCTGATCTCGCTGGGCATCGAACTGCTCCAGACCGGGGTGCCCGGGCAGGTCGTCGACATCGACTCGCTGCTGCTGAACACGGCGGGCGTGGCCCTCACCCACGCGGCCTTCGTCCCCGCGGCCCGTGCCTGGATCCGCCGCAGGCACGAGCGCGCCCACCGCACTCCCCTCCGCCAGGAGGAAGCCTCTCAGGGACGGACCCCGACGATTCCCAGGGTCGGGATCGCCCCGTAGAGCGACGCTTCGTCCACTTCGTCTCCGTAGTGTTGAAGACAGATGAGGCAGCCAGGAAGGCCGCCTCCCACCGACGCTCAGGGCCCACCAAGGTCGCGGTCTCGTCACCGGCTGAGGCGCCCGTAGGCGATCGACCCAAACAAAGGAGTGCCGACATGTCCCGCCTTGCCCGACTCACCAACGGCCGCATGATCGGCGGAGTGTGTGCCGCGCTGGCGCAGCGCTTCGGCACCTCCGCGACGACCATGCGCGTCATCTTCCTCGTCTCCTGCCTGCTGCCGGGCCCGCAGTTCCTGCTCTACATAGCCCTGTGGATCCTGTTCCCCTCCGAGGGGAAGGCAGCCCGCACGGCCTGGTGACCACCGGTACGACCGCATGCCGGTGGGGCGCACCCCGTGTCCAGGGGTGCGCCCCACCGACGCGTTCTCAGGCGGCTCGGGTCAGCCGAGCGGGATCCCGTTCACCGGCAGGCCGTGCGTGGGCAGCCCGGCGCCACCGACCGGCAGTCCGCCGAGGAGGCCGGCGACCGGCGCGGTCGGACCTTCGGCGAGCACGCTCTCCACGGCCGGCTGCACGGCGGCCAGGCTGGTGGTGAGCGCCGGCTCCGCCTGCGAGAGCTGCGCCTGGGACACCGCCTCACCGGCCCCGGGCAGCGCCTTGGTGACGTTCTCCACCGGCAGCGTCCTGGTGATGGTGTCCAGGCCCTGGGTGGCGTCCGGAACCGCCGGGGCGGCGTTCGCGGCGCCCGCGCCGGCGGCGGCGAAGGCGGCACCGAGAGCGGCGACACCGAGGGTCTTGGCAGCAGACTGCTTCATGAAAGTGCGTCCTCGAAATGGAGTTACGGTGATGTGAGCGGTCCACGACCGTAAACACGGGAAGCCGCCCGCCGCAAACATCGAAATGCGGACGGATGGTGAACACCCGCCCGCATTCCGTACCCCCGCATTTCTTTCCCTCAGCCCTCCTCGGCCACAGAACCGCTGGTGGAGGCGGTCTGCTGGAACAGCCATTCGGACTTCAGCTCGGCATATCCGGGCTTGATCACGTCATTGATCATCGCGAGTCGTTCATCGAAAGGAATGAACGCTGATTTCATCGCATTGACGGAGAACCACTGCATCTCATCGAGCGTGTAACCGAATGCCTCGACAAGGTGCTCGAATTCCCGGCTCATGCTGGTGCCCGACATCAGGCGGTTGTCCGTGTTCACGGTCGCCCGGAAGTGCAGCCGGCGCAGCAGCCCGATCGGGTGCTCGGCGTACGAGGAGGCGGCCCCGGTCTGAAGGTTGGAACTGGGGCACAGCTCCAGCGGAATCCGCTTGTCGCGTACGTACGAGGCGAGCCGCCCGAGCTTCACCGAGCCGTCCTCGTGGACCTGGATGTCGTCGATGATGCGGACGCCGTGGCCGAGCCGGTCGGCGCCGCACCACTGGAGGGCCTGCCAGATGGACGGCAGGCCGAAGGCCTCTCCGGCGTGGATGGTGAAGTGGTTGTTCTCGCGCTTGAGGTACTCGAATGCGTCGAGGTGCCGGGTGGGCGGGAAGCCCGCCTCGGCCCCGGCGATGTCGAACCCGACGACCCCCAAGTCCCGGTACCGGTTGGCGAGTTCGGCGATCTCCAGGGAGCGCGCCGCGTGCCGCATGGCGGTGAGCAGGGCGCCGACGCGGATGCGGTGGCCGTTCGCCCGGGCCAGCCGCTCCCCTTCCCGGAAGCCCTCGTTCACGGCCTCGACGACCTCTTCGAGGCTGAGCCCGCCGCCGAGGTGCTGCTCGGGCGCGTACCGCACCTCGGCGTACACGACCCCGTCCTCGGCCAGGTCCTCGGCGCACTCGGCGGCGACCCGGACGAGGGCGTCCCGGGTCTGCATGACACCGACGGTGTGCGAGAAGGTCTCCAAGTACCGTTCCAGGGAACCGGAGTCGGCGGCCTCGCGGAACCAGACGCCGAGTTTGTCGGCGTCGGTCTCCGGCAGGTCTTGATAGCCCGTCTCGCGGGCGAGGTCGACGATGGTGCCGGGGCGCAGCCCGCCGTCGAGGTGGTCGTGCAGCAGCACCTTGGGTGCCCGGCGGATCTGGTCCGCGCTCGGGGTGATCCCCATCCGGTCAGTCTTGCTCGTCATCTCCGCACTCTAACGCCTACGCGCGTAGATCGCTCGCTGTACGAAATCGTCGATACGTAACGGTGACCGCGAGGACTAGTGGCGTACACCCGAGCTTCTGACACTGTTCTGTCATGGCACAGCAAGCGACGCCGGTTCGCACGGCCCGGCTGGGACGGGCACTCGGTCCGGAGCCGACAGCGGTGAGCGGGGTGGTGCTGCTGCTCCCCGGCGGCGACGAGGTATCCCACCGCAGACCGTCCCCCATGCTGGCGACAGCGTCCGTCCGCGCGCTGGGCCGCCGACTGGCACGCGCCGGCCACGACGACGGCCTGGCCACGCATGTCGTCCACTACCGCTATCGCGGCTGGAACGGCAGCGCGGCCCATCCGGCCCACGACGCCACCTGGGCGATCGACGAAGTCGTACGGCGCTACGGCGACGTCCCCGTCTGCCTCGTCGGCGTCGACATGGGCGGCCGGGCGGCGCTGCACGCGGGCGGGCACGAGGCGGTCAACTCCGTGGTGACGATCGCCCCTTGGCTGCCCGAGGAGGATATGGCCGCGCCGTCCGAACCGGTGAGGCAGCTGGTGGGGCGGCGGGTGCTGATGGTGCACGGCACGAATGACGAACGTACGGATCCGGAGTTGTCGTTCCGGCTGGCGGCGCGGGCGAAGAAGGCGAACCGGGAGGTGTGCCGGTTCGAAGTGCACTCCGATGGGCACGGGTTGCATCAGCATCGGGACGAAGTCCACGCGTTGGTGGAGGACTTCGTGATGGGGGTGCTGTTCGGGAGGGCGTTTTCCCGGCCGGTGCGGGATGCCATGGCGGCGCCTCCGCCGTTGGGGTTGCGGATGCCGTTGGCTGCGGGGTTCGGGAAGTCGTTGCGGCGGTAGGTGGAGGGGCTTTCGGTTGTCTTCGGGCTGCAGGTTTCGTTGTGGCTGGTCGCGCCCACGCGGCGGAGCCGCACAATGTCACAGCCCCGCGCCCCTTTCAGGCCGGACCCGTTACGTCGGCAGCAAGTTGCCGCGTCTTGAGAGTAGGAACTTCTTGAAGGCGGCCACCGGTGGGGTGTCCGGGTGGCCGTCCAGCCAGGCCACGCCGATTTCTCTGGCCGCTCTGGGGGACGTGACCGTCAGTTCGGCCACGCCGGGGCGGGGGACGGCGGGCGGGGGCAGGAGGGCGACTCCCAGGCCGGCCGCCACGAGACCCCGTAGGGTCTCCGCCTCCTCTCCCTCGAAGGCGACCCGGGGTTTGAAACCGGCCTCCTTGCAGAGGTCGTCGGTGATGCGGCGGAGGCCGTAGCCGGGTTCCAGGGTGACGAAGGTCTCGTCGGCGGCCTCGGCCAGTCGGACGCGTCTGCGGGTGGCCAGGCGGTGGTCGGCCGGTACGACCAGGCGGAGTTTCTGTTCGTCGAGGCGGCGGGCGACGAGGTCGGGGGCGTCGGGCACGGGGGAGGTCAGGCAGAGGTCCAGCTCGCCCGACCGCAGCCGCTCGATCATCGCCTCGCCGTAGTTCTGGACGAGGCTGAAGCGGACCCGCGGGTGGTCGGCGCGGAAGGCGCGGATGAGGCCGGGGACCGTCTCCGAGCCCATGGTGTGCAGGAAGCCGAAGGCGACCTTGCCGGCGGCCGGGTCGGCGTCGGCGCGGACCTCGTCGGCAGCGCGCTCGATCTCGGCGAGGGCGCGTTCGACGGAGGCGAGGAAGGTGCGTCCGGCGGGGGTGAGGGAGACCGTACGGCCGCGGCGGGCGAACAGGTCGACGCCCAGATCCTGTTCGAGGCGGACCATGGCGCGGGAGAGGGTGGACTGCGGGACGCGCATCTCCTGGGCGGCGCGCGTGACGTGCTCGGTGCGGGCGACGCCGGCGAAGTGGGCGAGGCGCGGCGCGAGCAGTCGCGACATGTCCGCCGTGTCTTCTGTGTCTTCTGTGTCACTGGATGGTGACAGGTGAGTCTGTGACCTCTGCTGATGCTTCACAGGAACGATTATGGCGATTCCGTGCATTGGACGGATGAGCGGGGCCGTACGTAACTTCGAGGCATGTCTCCCGCCAGTACCGGGGCGTCCACCGTCGTGGGCGCCTCAGCCTCCGCCTCCGCACCTGTCGCCTCTGTCGCCGATTCCCGGGTGGCCCCGGGTGGTCCCGGCTACCGCCGGATGAGCTTCGCGCTCTTCCTCGCCGGTGTCGCGACCTTCGCGCTGCTCTACTCCACGCAGGCCCTGCTCCCGCTGATCTCCGACGAGTACGGGGTGGCGGCGAGCGAGGCGAGCTGGACGGTGGCCGCCGCGACCGGTGGGCTGGCGTTGTTCGTCCTGCCGATGAGCGCCCTGTCGGAGCGTTTCGGACGCCGTACGGTGATGACGGCCTCGCTGGCGGTCGCGGTGACCGTCGGGCTGCTGGTCCCCTTCGCGCCGTCGCTGACCACGCTGGTCGTGCTGCGGGCGGTCCAGGGTGCGGCGCTGGCCGGGCTGCCGGCCTCGGCGACGGCCTACCTCGCGGAGGAGGTCACGCCCAAGGCGCTGGTCACCGCGATCGGCCTGTTCGTCGCCGGCAACAGCGTGGGCGGGATGAGCGGCCGGGTCATCACCGGCTGGGTCGCGCAGGAGTGGGGCTGGCGGGTCGCGGTCGGCGTGATCGGCGTGATCGCGGTCGGCTGTGCGGTGGCCTTCCGGCTGCTGCTGCCGGCGCCGAAGAACTTCACGCCGGGCTCGCTGCGGCCGCGGGTGCTGGCCCGCACGGTCCGCGATCACCTCTCCAACCCGCTGCTGTGCCGTCTGTACGCGATCGGCGCGCTGTTCATGACCGTGTTCGGCGGCGTCTACACGGTGATCGGGTACCGGCTGACCGAGGCGCCGTTCGGCCTGCCCCAGGGCATCATCGGCTCGATCTTCCTGGTCTACCTCGTGGGTACGGTGTCGGCGTCCACGGCGGGGCGGCTGGTCGGCCGGCTGGGCCGCCGGGGGGCGCTGTACGCGGCGGGCGGTACGACGGCCACGGGTCTGGTGTTGTCCCTGGCCGACTTCCTTCCGCTGGTCCTGCTGGGCCTGGTGCTGATCACCGCGGGCTTCTTCGCGGGGCATGCGGTCGCCTCGTCTGCCGTCAGCAAGACGGCGACGCGGGGGCGGGCGCAGGCGTCGGCGCTGTATCAGTCGGCGTACTACGTCGGCTCCAGCGCGGGCAGCACGGTGGGGGCGGTTGCGTTCCACGCCGGGGGCTGGGCCGGGACGGTGGGGGTGGGTCTGCTGGCGGTGGCGGGCGTCGTGACCATCACGGTGTTCGGGACGCGGGCGGCGCGGGTCGCTGCGCGGCGGGGGCCGGTGGCGGTGGCGGTGCGCTGAGGTTCCGCCGGGGGGGTCTCGCCCCCGCCGCCCCTACCCGTCCCATCCCAGGGGCGAAGCCCCTTCGACCCCACCAGGGGCCCCCTGGAACCCCCGCGGGGCTCCTCCCCTTCGACCCCGGCGGGGGCTGCGTCCCCTGCACCCCTCGCGGGGCTCGGCCCCTGGAACCCCCGCGGGGCTCCGCCCCTTCCACCCCGCCAGGGGCTCCGCCCCTGGAACCCCGGCGAGGGCTCCTCCCCTTCGACCCCACAGGGGCTCCGCCCCTGGAACCCCCGCGGGGCTCTGCCCTTCGACCCCGCCAGGGGCTCCGCCCCTTCCACCCGGGCGGGGACTGCGTCCCCTGCACCCCTTGCGGGGCTCGGCCCCTGGAACCCCCGCGGGGCTCCGCCCCTGCACCCCTCGCGGGGCTCCGCCCCTTCCACCCCGCCAGGGGCTCCGCCCCTTCCACCCCAGCGGGGACTGCGTCCCCTGCACCCCTCGCGGGGCTCCGCCCCCGCACCCCGCTGGGGCTGCGCCCCAGACCCCCTTCGGCCTGAACGGCCTCGTC